>JAJYFQ010000037.1 GCA_021785375.1 Microcaldota archaeon
CCGAGCATCTTCCTTGACAGGTCTGCGAGCGCAACGGAGAGGGCCGCTGCCGTTCCTCCGGCCGCCCTTATAGGCCCTGCATAGAGGACTGCGATATAGTTTGTCCCATCCTGATTCTTATGGAGCTCCACCCCCTGCATCCCTTCCGTAGGCGCCACAAGCACGGCATCAGTAAGTATGGCAAGTCCCACCCTCACAGCAAGCGCTATCCTTTTCGACGTCTCCATCTCGAACCTCTGGTTTGTGCACACCTCTCTTGCCATCTCGAACGCAAGCTCCTGCCTCGACTTCGATTCCCCCTTACCCTTTATGATATCAGCGATTCCTTCAAGGCCGATCAGCCCTTCTACCCTGGAACCTAGGTCCGGCGCAGCCTTTATCTCCACAAACGTTTCGGGATCATAACCTTTCGCCCTTGCCGCAGTAGCTGCAGCGTTCGCTTCGTTGAATCTTTTCGTGAACATCTCAAAATATTCCTCTATCTCCATCATTGCCCACCAGCGAAGTTGACGGAAGTAAAGGTATGTCTCTTCATTTCATATATCGGCAGCAGGCACGGAGTTGGAATGTGCCCCTGCTTTATCTGGTAGTCTGTTCGTGACTGCCACGTGCCGCTGTTAACTATCTCCACACCGTGGTAATTTGATATCCCGTTCTTGTGCACATGACCCATATGGAATATGTCTGGAACTTTGTCTATCACCATGTTGTCCTCCTTGCTCGGCACGAATGAGGTGCTCACGTCATTGCCGTATATGGGAGCGATGTGCCTCCTCTTGAGCAGCTCTATCATCGCCTTCTCCGGCTGCGCGTAGCTCAGGCCGGGGATAGAAGCTATCATCGAGTCTAGCGACTTCCCATGGTAGACGAGGGTATCCATTCCGCTTAGCGTTACGACTGCGGGGTTGGAAAGGAAGTGCACATTATCCTTCTTGAAATCCCCGAGGAGATCTTTCGTCAGCTGCGGCTGCGGCTCAGAAAGCTGGACCGCGTCGTGGTTGCCGGGCAGCACGAACACATGTATGTAGTCAGGGATTGCATCGATGTAGTTGAAGAGCTCCTGGTACTGCTCGTAGATGTCGAGTATCGCAAGGTCCCTGTCCTGCCCTGGGTAGATGCCTATGCCGTCGACTACGTCGCCAGCCATCACAATGTACTTTATCTTTCCAGCAAGCTCCTTGTACCTCGCCTCAGCATTCCCGTTTATCCAATGTACCATGTTCGAGAAGTTCTTCTCCATGAACTTCTTACTGCCTATGTGTATGTCTGACATGAACGCCACTGCGAAATCCTGCTCAACCTCCTTCTTCTGCCTTATCGGAACGTCCGGCCACAGCATCTCGTTCGCGATGACGAAAGGGCCCGATATCTTTCCCTTTATCGCGAGGACCTCATCGTTTATTATGCTTGCCGCCTTCTCGAAGAGTTCCCGCGAGGCCTGCGACGTCCCGTTCATGAACATCACCTTGACCTCTGCAGTCTCGTCCTCCAGCACGACCATTACATTCCCCTTCTTTGTCGTTATCTTGTCCTTGACAAGGCCGACGATGACCACCTCCCTTCCCGCAGTGAAGCTCTTCAGCACTTCCAGGTTCGGGATAAGGCCGAAGGCGTCACGCCGCGTGTTCTCTATGAGGGATTTTATCCTCCTCAGTCTGCTCCTGAAATAGTTGACGAAGTCGGTTGCCGTGCCTTCCGTCCTCTCTATCGGCCTGTTCGACACCTTGTAATCTGCATCATATTCCGCGGCAATCGGCTTGAAGTCTGCAGGCCTAGATACCTCTATCGGAACGGGCACCTTCTCGACCTTCATCGCCTCTATAATCTTCCTTATCCGCTCCGCATCTACTATGATCAGTGCTGAGTCCGGAGTCTTTTCCCTCTCATCAAGAATCCTGGAGGCGAGGATGTCGAGGCTTACGCCATTCAACAGCTCAGGCTTGCCATCTCCCGATATCACTACACGCGATTGCGAGAGTACCTTTACTAGCTCCCTTACAGAATCCTCATCTGCCATGGACACACTGCGCTTTTTGCTATCGCGCTCATCCCTTAAGCGCCTCAAGCTTACCCAATATGTTCCATATGACAGTGCGCGCCTGCGGAGGCAGATTTATGTCGTTGCTTACCTCGTCTATGTTGTATATAGCGCCTGATATCCGCACTGTGTATTCCCCCGGTGCGTTTAGCTTGGCCTTCGCCTCGCTCACCGCGCTCCTCACGTTCTTCGGAACACTTGTGTCAGCTATGAGCATGTCCATCATCTTGGTGATCTGCTCAATCTCTCCCACTAACTTGCCATCGTTGCCTTCCATCGCATCACCACTTACAAAAAGTTTTTATTTGTCTCCCAAATAGGTTTTGGGTCATTTTATGATGAATATAAGATGAAAGAAACTATATATAGCTTTCCCAGAACGAGAGCCCAGTTAGCGTAAATATCAGACAATTTCATACAAATCATGATTAGATGGCAGAGAGAGGGGTTAGGGAAAAGCGGGAACCGTGACAGCGCCTGCACGTGTTGAAGAGTTGGCAAGGAGGTCGGTCCTGACAACTTTGCAGGAACACAGCATAAACGGCAAGACGAGCAGTGCTGATTTTGAAAGGCTTGTAGCAGACGAACTCCGCAGGCCGAGGGGGAAGAGCGAACCTGCCCTAAATCTTATCCGTCTTGACTTGGAATGAGCGCACGCCGGTGATAAATGGGAGGTTCGACAAGAGAGCCAAGGCTCAGACCGGCACGGCTCCAATGAAGTAGCCTATCAGGTATCCGGCGCCTCCTGCTGCCATGCCTATTATAAGCATCTCGAGTCCGCTCTTCCAGAGGGAGCCTATGGTTACCTTTGCCTCGTAGTAACCGATTACAAATAAGGTTATCGCGCTAAGCACTATCGATGCAACTATTCCGCCATGAACGCTTCCGGAGAAGAAGAATGGGAGTATTGGGATGATCGAGCCGAAGACTGTGGCCAGCAGGACTACGGAGAAGCTCCGCCTCGCCTCATTCTTCCCGACCGGAGACAGATTCAGCTCGTGCGCCATCATGAATTCGAGCCAGGCCTTCCTGTTCTTGCAGATCTTTCCAGTCATAAGCTCGAGTTCTTTGCCCTTGTAGCCCCACCTCTTGAATATGGTCCGCACCTCCTCCCGCTCGGCCTGAGGGATTTCCTCCACCTCGCGCTTCTCCCTCTCCATCTCCTTGAGATAATGCCTCCTTCTTGCAAGAGTGGAAGTGTAGGCAACCGCTCCCATAGATATGGACTCCGCTCCAAGTGCAGCGAGCGCAGCTACGAAGACGATCCTAAGTTCGCTGGTCGCTGCGCTGACTCCGAGGACTATTCCGAGAACGTTAACTAGCCCGTCCTGGCTGCCAAGGATGACGTTCGAGAGCAGCGTTGGCTCTGCATGCCTTTCACCATCTGTCCTGAACGGGTAGTCTGCCTTTTTCACACAAGAAGATGGTTCCCAATCTTTATAAAAGTGAGGGAAGGGAAGCCTCCGCGAATTCGGAAAAAAGAGGATTTAAATATTATCCAAATCACATGAGTTCTAGATAACATGGGAAGCATCAGGGTTGGAGACGCAGGCTCGCACAGGGATAGCGTAGCCGTCTACTCATCGTTGCTTGCAAAAGGGAATGTGGAATACATTGCGGAAAGGCTTGCATATGCCGGAAGCGGCGTTGCTGTGCTCAAGAACGCGAAAGCGGCTATAGAATCCCACATAAGGGGCCTCCCCATAACGGAGCAGCAGGAGACCATTGCAAAAATACTCAACGCGCTGATGGATCTTGAAAAGGATTATGGGGTAGTAGAAGAGCAGTACATCAGGGAGAGGATGGATCGCTTCAAGATCTATCTTTACGTAAGGCTCGGCAACATAATGCTTGACCATGTCAAGCTAATTCGGGGCAAAACAGGAGGCAACTGAGCTAATCATTCAGGCTCGACTATCACGCTGACAGCCCTATTGATCTTTAACAGGTCAGCTGCGGACTTCCTTACGCTGTCAAGATCCACCTTTGCGATGTTCTCGTTGTACGCCTCCCTGTAGCGGGGTATCCCGTTGACATAGAAAAGCCCGGTCTCTATCACTCTGTTGAAGGCGTCGTTGTTTCCCGAGTCTGATGCCTTCCAAAGCTTCTCCTTCTCCCTGTCTACCCTCTCATTTGTGACCTCGCCGCCAGCCAGCTTCTCGATCTCTTTTGTTGCGAGGTCGAGCACCTCGTTTGCGTTCTTCGGTGACGAGAGCGTCATCGCATACAGCAGGCCTGCGGTCTTGGAAGGCGACATCGTAGCACCAGCGCCATAAACGAGTCCTTTCTCAAGCCTGAGCTTGTCGAGCAGCATGCTGTTGAGTATATTCATCATGACTCCAGATGAAACGAGCGGAAATTCATCGCCCGTTCCCTTCAGTTGCGGAATCTTCATGCCAATTACGGTGGCTGTCTGGGAGATTCCCTTCTTCTTCATCCTCACTGTTTCTGGTTTCTGCGCTATCTGTGCGATGGGCAGCTGCACCCTCTCCCTCTTTCCGGAGAATCCGGAAAAGTTCTTTTCAGCGAGTTCGGCGGCGCGCCTTTCTTCCACAGTCCCCCAGAATATGAGAGCTGCGCCTTCCGGGACGAATTGCTCCCTGTTTACATCGAGCACGTTTTCCCTCATTATCCTATTGATGTCCGCCTCCGTGTGTATCCTCTCCCTCCCAAGCGGATGGTCTTTGAAAAGTTCCTGCACAAGCCTCATTGTGGCGACCATCCTTGGGTTGTCATTGTACATCGAATATTCTTCCCTGAACGGCGTGCGCTCCTTCTCAAGCTCAGCTTCGGGGAATATGGAGTTCCGCACCATATCAGAAACTAGGTTTGTCGCGCGTTCGATATCCTTCGGATGAAAACCCATGACGCACGCCATGCTCTCCTGCATGGTGAATGCATTATACATGAAGAACGAGCGCATCTCGTCCCATATCTGCTTCTTTGTCCTCGTCTTTGTGCCAGAGAAGAAGAGGTGCTCTATGAAATGCGCAACATCTACATCAAACTGCTTCAGCGCGTGCGCCGTCCCATAAGGAAGCACGACTCCAACGCCGACATAGTTCGGAAGTGGATACCTGCAGTTTATTACTGTTAGAGAATTATCCATCTTCTCCAGCGTTACAGATAATCCAGATTTCCAGGGTGCATCCATTGCATCACCTATAACAAGTTCATTTTCAAGCCTTAATACCTTTCCTACAAGCAAAACACACAAACCCTTTTTATTTTAACTACGGAATCATATGTGGTTGGATGATACTCTCGGATTTCGACCTTAGGAACTACATAGGCAGCCACAGGCTAGTGGTAAAGCCGTTCGAGGAGGAGCTGGTGAGGGAGAACGGTCTTGATCTGAGGCTGGGGAATGAGATAGGGATCCACAATCCCGAGCTGAAGGAGGATTTCGTGCTCGATCCGTCGAATGAGGAGCATCTGAAGCGGGAGTACATTGTAACAAAGGATAACGACAGGCTGGTGATACCGTCTAAGTCGCAGGTCCTCCTCACAACGCAGGAGTTCCTGGAGATGCCAGACAACCTCATGGGATTCGTCGAGCTGAGGAGCAGCTGGGCGAGGCACGGCCTTTCCATGCCTCCGACAATAATAGACGCCGGCTTCAAAGGAGACGTGACACTAGAGGTGATAAACCACTCGAACCACGCGATTGCGCTAAAACCAAGCGTAAGATTCGCACATATAATATTTGCGATAACGATGAACAGGGTCAGCAAACAGTACTCTGGCAGTTATCTGGGCCAGAGGGGAGTCAGGACTCCAAAGCCGCTCTAAAGCTTCTTCTGCGATTTCGGCTCCTCGAGCCTCCTTCTCATCGAATCGGTTATTGGTGTGAGTATGTAGCCCTCATCAAGATTCCCAAGTACCGCGCATCTGTTCGGATGCGCCCATGCATAGTACGCTATGTATGCGCAGAAAACAGCGTCCATCTCGTCCTCATAATCCTTCAGCTTCTGCGCCTTCAGATCACCAACCTTTACCTTTGTGATTGAGCCTGGCAGCTTCAACGGCGGGTCTGCGCCAGCGAGCGCCGACATATGCTTCTGGTATTCCCTGAACGCGGCATACCTCTCCGCATATTCCCTGTTTGGCTTTGCCTTGTAACGGATTATCCTGTTGAGTCCGAAGAGCACAACCATCGATGGGTGAGGGTACACCTCGAAGAACTTCCTCGTCTGCTCGTGCGCAGAGAGGTTTGGGCTGTGTGCGAATCCCTCCTTCTTCAGAAGCTCTGTCACTACCTCTCCTCTTATCTTTCCATAGAAGGAGGTCAGGTGGCTCCTGTTTGCGGGATGTGCTCCGGCGTCATACTGCCTGAAGAGGTCGCCAACTATCACCTCTGCTGTCCTCCTTCCCTTCTCGTTAGGGACAACCAGTGGCGCATCGATTGCGATGAGCGCATTCTCGGTACCTACTTTTTCCCTGAGGAAGGCCAGTATCTCTTCATCAGAGCGAATCAGCCCTGATGAAACCAGTTTCGCCTTCCTGCCGTCGCCCTCTATCACCGCTATCCCGCTTGCGTTTTTGGTAGACCAGGCAAGGTCGAGCCCCACAAATAACATAATCCTAGATGGAATCCAAGATATAAAGAGCTTTCAGCCGAGCAGCGTCTCGGCGTTCGATTCTGTGACAGCCGACATGGTCTCTGTGTCTATGAAGTCGGATGAATCGTACAGGAACTTAAGAAGCTTCGCCTCTGAAGGCGCATCGAAGACAAGCACCGCGTCGTACTTGCCAAGGGTCCAGAATGCAGCCACCATCCTTATGTTGTTCTTCTTCAGGACCGGATCCACCCTCTTGTGCCAGCTGTTTGTAACCTCAAGCGTA
>JAJYFQ010000001.1 GCA_021785375.1 Microcaldota archaeon
GAAGAAGATCAGGACCCTGTAGGTGATCATGTGGACGAGCGCCGCGTAGTCGAAACCGGCAAGCCTGAGGATGCTCCTCTGCCTTCCCCTTGCGTCGTATCCTTCCGTCGAGTCCATCAATACACCCTCTTCTCCGGCTTCCACATGCCTATCCTCACCGGGATGTAGCCGATCCTTGTTCCGCGAATGCCCTTCTGCGCTATGGTGTGCTTCAGATATCTTTCATCGTTCCTCTCCGGATACTCAAGCACATAGTGGGATCCCCTGCTCTCCTTCCTTGCCGCTGCGCACTCGGCCACCACGCCCGCGAGTTCGAGCATGTTCCCTATCTCTATCGCGTCGCGAAGGTTCGTGTTGTAAGTGTCTCCCTTGTCCTTTATGTAGATGTCAACGTACCTCGACCGCAGCTTCTTCAGGTCTTTTATCGCCCTATTCATTCCCGCAACCGTCTTGTAGACATAGAGGTTCCTGTCGAGCGTGGCCTGCATCTCCCTCATTATCTCATAGGGGTCCTCGCTGCCCTTCCCATCAACCATCCCTGCGATCCTGTCCTCCTCTTCCGCGGAGAGCCTCCCTGCCGTGTCCGATGCCACCTTCCATGCCCCTCTTGCGTGCCTCGCCACAGAAGTGCCGACTATCCTTCCCCAGACTGCACACTGGCTCAGCGAGTTACTGCCAAGCCTGTTCGCCCCATGTACGCTGACGCACGCGCACTCTCCGACAGCCCATATGCCGTCCGCAACCTTTCCCGAAGGGCCGAGCATCTCATCCCCATAGAGGTTTGTGTGTATGCCTCCCATTGTGAAGTGGCTCGCCGGCCTTATCGGTATCAGGTCCTTGCTCGGGTCTATGTGCAGCATCTTTGTGGTCAGGTCCCTCACCATTGGCAGCTTCTCGTCTATCCTCTTCGAGTCGAGGTGCGTGAGGTCGAGGTGCACGTACTCGAGACCCGATTCCTTGTTCCTCAGCCCCCGACCTGCCTCTATCTCGCTCATTATCGCCCTCGCAACTATGTCCCTGGGTGCGAGCTCCATCTTGCTCTTCGCGTACCTCTCCATGAAACGCTCGCCCCTGGAGTTCCTCAGGTAAGCCCCCTCCCCCCTCGCCGCTTCAGTTATGAGTATGCCACTCGGTATCAGGCCCGTCGGATGGAACTGGACGAACTCCATGTCCTTGAGGGGCAATCCGGCCCTGTACGCTAGTGCTATGCCGTCCCCTGTGCTTGCGTATGCCGTAGTGGCGAATCCGTAGATCCTTGCAAACCCTCCGGTCGCAATGACGCACGACTTGGCCCTGAAGAGGAAGTGCCTGCCATCCCGCAGTCTTATTGCATGAAGCCCGACGAACCTGCCCCTGTGCACGAGCAGCGCCGTGACTATGTGTTCATGGAAGATCTCTATGCCCTTGTGGAGCGTGATCTCGTCGTAGAGGGCGCGCATCATGAAGAATCCCGTCTTGTCCGCCGCGAATGCCGTCCTGGGAACCGACATCCCTCCGAAGGGCCTCTCGTTTATCCTTCCGTTCTCCTCCCTGTTCCACGGAACGCCGAGGCGCTCGAAGAACTTTATCTCCTTGGGCGCACTCTCGGCGAGCATCTGCACCGCATCCTGGTCGGCGAGATAATCGGATCCCTTCACGGTATCGTATCCGTGGAGCGATGCCGAGTCCTTGTTCTCCTTCGGATAGAGGACTCCGGAGATGCCGCCCTCGGCAGAGACCGAGTGGCTCCTCATCGCATGGACCTTCGAGACCAGTGCGATCCTCAGTCTCTCCCCGGAGGCCAGCTCGGCATGTATCGCGGACGTCATTCCCGCTATCCCGCTCCCAAGTATGACGACGTCAAAATCGAGGGTCTCCATCCAGTTCCATATCTAAAGAAAAACTATTAAACGTTCACTGCGTGAACAGGGTTCCTGGTAACAGTTTATTAAACCATGATATGCATATTCGATTATGCCAAAGCAGTGCAAGTCGTTCGAGGAGAAGGCCGGTTCGATAATAAAAGGGAACAATTACCTTGTTACCGCAACGAGCGACAAGAAGGGCAGCGTGTGGGCTGCCACGGTATCGTACGTCACCGACAGTGACTACAACTTCTATTTCCTCTCCGCGGTTGACTCGCGCCACGCCGAAAATATATCTGTCAACCCTAAGGTCGCGTTCGAGGTATTCGACTCGAGGCAGCAAATAGGCAGCTCGGACGGGGTACAGGCCGAGGGAACCGCAGAGCTTGTGGGCGATAAAGATCTTCCCAAAGTGATAGGTCTCTACTCAAACAAGTTCTTCCCCGGGTCGAAGGTCACTCCATTGGAGAGATACCCTCCTGAGAACTACAGCGGCGCCTCTGAGTTCAGGTTCTTCAAGATAACTATATCTGTGCTCTATGTCACCGGAGGCGGCACCGCCCAGGGGGCGTACGAGCCTAACAACGAGAGGAGAGTGGAGATCGATCTCAAGCGCCTGCCCAAGTAGCTCCTCCAAATAAGGGCAGTGAGCACGCTGGACGGGCTACGGCGATTGTAATTAAAGCCTTTCTATCTGAATATAAATCGGCAGTGACCATGAAGGATGAGGACTTTTACGAACTGGAACTGAGCGTATTCAGCGCACTCGAGGGCAAACTCGCTAACATGACCTCCCAGGGCGAGATAGATCAGTACGTGGAGCGGATCGTCAGATCTATCCATCCGACCATAGCGAAGGAGGAGCTCGACAGGATAGTAAGCGACGCAAAGACATTTGCCCCGATAGACAACTACCTGTCCGATGAGAAGATCGAGGACATAATGGTGAACAACACCACCAACATATTCGTATACAACACCGACCTCGGAGACGTGAAGGTGCCGGAGGCTATAAAGGACAAGAAGGGGCTCGCGCTCTTCGTGGCAAAGATGAAGATGTACAACACCACCTCTGCGGCAAACAGAAACATATTCGATGTCCATCTTCCAAACGGATCAAGGTCCAACATAGTTGATTCGCCACTGGGGCCGGACATAACGATCAGGAACTTCAAGAACAGGGCGCTCAGCATAATAGACCTTATCAACGTAGGGGAGATGAGCTACAACCTCGCCGGAAGACTGTGGCTATACGCCGAGGGCCTGAGAGTAAGGCCGGCCAACCTGATGTTCGGTGGCATGCCCGCATCAGGGAAGACGACGCTGCTCAATGCGATGTTCAGCTTCTTCCGGCCGGAGACGAGGGTCGTGGTCATAGAAGACACGTACGAGCTTAACACCACGACGCAGGAGAACTGCGTGAGGCTCGAGACCAGCATAGACGTTACCATGGCCGATCTGGTAAAGAACTCCCTGAGGATGAGGCCGGACATGATAATGGTGGGGGAGGTCAGGGGCGCCGAGGCGCAGGACATGATGACCGCGATGAACATCGGCAAGGTCGGCATGTGCACGCTTCATGCGAGCACCAGCAGGGACGTCGTCACGAGGCTCGAGTACGCGCCCATGAACATAGACAAGGAGATAATACCGCTAATAGATGCCATAATAGTCGTGTCAAGGGTCAGCGAGGACAACAAGTATGCGAGGAGGATAACACAGGTCTCGGAGATATCCGGAATAGAGACCCAGGTCCTCCTCTCCGACCTCTTCACCTACGATTACAAGACGCACAAGGGCTCTGACATCCTACCCAGCATAACGTACAGGGACACGCTCTCGGCGCTCACCGGATTCCCTCCAAACCAGATCATACTTGAGGAGAGGCGGAGGGCTAAGATCCTGGAGAAGCTAAACGAGCTGGGGGTGAGGGATCTCGCCGCGATAAACGAGTACTGCAAGGAGTACTATGACAATCCTGCTAAGGCGCTTGCGAAGATCGACCTCAAGAGCCTTGGAACCCTGGAGTGACAGGCGAGTAAGATGGAACGTGCGATATCTACGTCCGGGAACAAAGCACATCGCATAACGGAATGGCAGTCCGCAACGAGGCACCGGAACCTTTTGGGAAAAGGTTCATCAAAACAGCAGTCTGCAATGGAGTACCGGAACCTTTTGGGAAAAGGTTCATCAAAACTGCAGAGCGCAATGGAGTACCTGATGACCTATGGATGGGCCATTCTCATTATCGCGGTGGTCCTCGGGGTCCTCTACTACCTCGGCATATTCAATGGACAGAGTCTCACCCCGCGACTTCAGCCAGGTTCATGCCATGTCGCAAGGACAAGTGCGGGAGTGGAGAACTTCGGCGTATGCGCGGGCCTTCCGGAGTTCGTGGCGCAGTTCAATGGGGCGAGCAGCTACATAAATACTGGGACTTCATCTTTAGGGAGTGGAGCAGTCACAATATCGGAATGGATAAATGCGGCATCAGTCCAACAATCTGGAGGGGCAATGATAACAGACTCATTATATGGCGTAGGAACAGTTACATTTTGGTATAGTTCAGCAGTTGTAATGGGGTTTCGTGGGATCGCCCAATGGCAGACTCCGGCCCAGTCTATTAATGCAAATACATGGTACAATGTAGTTTTTGTTTATAATGGACAGGGTGCAGGCAGCGCTTCGAATATTCAAATATATATAAATGGCATTTCCCAAACCCTTTCAAATATAGGATCAGCAGGAGGAGCAACATATGATAATTATATTGGAAAAGATAGCAATACCGGTACACATTGGTTTTCAGGCTCTATAGCAAACGTCCAGATATACAACGCCTCCTTATCAGCCGCTGAGGCAAAGGCACTCTACATGGAGGGAATCGGCGGCGCACCCATAAAACCTGCCAATGTAGTGGGATGGTGGCCCCTCAACGGCAACGCCAACGACTATTCTGGAAACAACAACAACGGCCAGTCCGTGAATGTGCAGTACACGAACACCTGGCTCAGCAGCTACAGCGCGCCGTGATGCGCTGGCACAGGCCGGTCAGGGTAACAGCGCCTTTTCTATTGCGTCAAGGTCAAACAGCATCACGCCCTCTGCCCTGGCCAGGTCCCTCATTCCGCTTGTGAATCCCGACCTGGAAAAGAGCGCATAGTGCTCCGTCCTCCTTCCGGCATGCCATTCCACGATTGCCGCCTTCCTCTTGAGATCGGCGTACACTGGCGTTCCAACCGCTTGCGTGCTCCACTTGCACTCGCCGAAGAGTATGTCATCGGTCTTCTCGCCTATGGCAACTATGTCTATCTCCTCCTCGTCATCGCCGCCCTGTTTTGCGGGGTTCTTCCCCCACCAACTTCCCACCGCGCGGGCAGCAAACGGGCAGGCGGCCCGAACCGCCTCCCTGCACAGCTTCTCAAATGAGTACGATACGATGCTGTTGAAGTCCGGCCTGACGAACTCGTCGTACACGAAGCCTTCCCTTCCCTCCTCAAGATAGGAGAGGTTGCCGTCGCACGAGCGGAACCAGAACCTGAAGAGGTTGTCCTCTATCATGTAACGCACCTTCTTCGACTTCTTGAGGGTTGCAGGCATCTCCTTCGATACGAGGCGCAGGGACATCAGCGTCTTCAGGTACTTCGGCATGTCCTTCGCCGGTATGCCTGCCTTGCTTGCTATCTCGCTGAGCCTGGTTGACCGCGCCATTGCCTGCAGTATCCCCCTGTATGTGGAGATGTCTCTCAGCTCCTCGCGCAGGAGATACTCCGGCTCCATGTAGAGCCTGGAGCCCTTGGACATCACCTTGTCCAGGAGCTCCCTCTCCACGCTCCTTTCCCTGTCGACTGCAGTAAAGTATGCGGGCACGTTGCCGAAGAACGCATAGAGTTCCACGGCCTTGTGCATCGGCATGGGCTTCAGGTAGCCGTACACGTCCGCGAACCTCATCGGCATGACCTCGAACTCGCCCGCCCTTCTGCCGTAGAGCGGCGCCCTGTAGCTGAGGGCTACCTCCTCCATCATGCTTATGCTCGAGCCGCAGAGCACAAGGAGCACATCCGCACCGGCAAGGGTCTCGTCAACGACCTTCTGGAAGACCGAAGGGATCGAATCATCCTTCTCTACGAGATAGGGGAATTCGTCTATCGCCACGATCAGCTTTCCCTTCCCCTTCTCCCTCCATCTTGCGGATATGTACCCGAAGAGCTCGTAGAACGCAGAGACGTCGGGGGGAATGTCCCCGAAGAAATTGGCGCAGATCCTGGCCATCTCCTTTACGTTGGAAACGGTGCCCCGCTTGTCGCAAAGGTAGTATATGTGGGGCTTGTCCTGTGAGAACTGTTTTATGAGTTCGCTCTTTCCGACGCGCCTTCTCCCGTAGAGCAGCAGCATCTCAAGGCCCTCCCTGGCATATCCTGCATCCATGAACTGCAGCTCCTTTTTCCTGTTCCAGAAGTTTATCTTCTTCATGATTATCTCTTATATCCGAAATATATAAGAACCTATGGGACCAAAAGCCGGCGCATGCGCTTCGGGAAGGATCGCAAAAGTGCCCGGACAAGGCAAGCCACGAATCAGAGTGCAGCATCTCCGTGCCATCCGGTTTCTGCCACATCTGCCTCCGAACCGCATCTTTATTAATCTGTGCCGCGAAGTAGTAACAGTTCAAGATTTGTACGGTAACGACGAAACCTCGGATTTCAGGATGTTTGACAGGTTTTCCACATAATTCTGGCCCTGCAATCTGGATGTCATGTACAACGACATCTGCATTGCGTAACTATCCATATTGTCCGCCCCTCTGCTCTGCTGACTTATCCTTCTCTTTATGACCAACGGCCTCAATGCACGTTCCGCCCTGTTGCTGGTGGGGTCAACATCCGTGTATTGGAGGAACGTGAACCACTCCCCATCGAACTTCATGATATAGTTCACTACACGTGCAATGTTCATTCCCTCTCTGGGCGCCGACTTCAACAATGCCCATAATCTGTCGTCAAATCTCTTCCTCAGTCTCTCCGAGGCGCCGTGCATCTTCTTTGCCTCCTTTGCACTATGGAATAGTCTCGCGAGGCGTTTTACCCATCTCTGATAGGCAGAATAATTCTCGACATCCCCGAAGTCGTATATGGGCTTCTTTGCCCTTCTCAGCATGTGAGACCAATCTCTCTGCCTCTCGCACTGGAGTTTGTTGTATCCTGCGTATCCATCCATAATGTCTACTCCTTCTTGGCTTCCCAACTCAACTGCAACTTTATGGCTGCGCCTTTCAGTTATCCTGTAATAGACCCAGTCCGTCGTCGCAATTACCCATGCCCAGAAGTTTTTGCCGCAATGTCTGTGTGAGGTCTCGTCCTTGTATCTTGCAGATGCGGACTTTGCCTTCGCAAGAAGTTCGCCGTAATATGGGCCGAGATACTCTTTCAGTCGTTTCATCGCGTTGGCTATACTCCCTTCTGAGGCGTTTACCCCGAATAGATGCAGAAGTGATCGTATGTCATCGATAGACATCTTTGAGGCATTGAATAAATATGAAATCAGGACTGTTGTCATTATGTCGAACTTTGCCTTCGGGAGGGCGTTCGGAACTGGAGGAGAAAAGACTTTCCCACATCCTTCGCACTGATAGATGTCGCATACATGTTCCACAGTCTCTGCCTTAGGCAGTTGCACTTCTATCACAATGCGCTTTCTTGTAGAAGTGCCCCTCCTTCTTGCACGCCCTCCGCAATCAGGACAAACGGGCTTCTCCAATGAATGGTGTTCGGTCCTGTCAACGTGGTCTGGCCTGGAGTTCCTCTCATTTTCCTTCGGCGGATCCTTCTCCTTGTCGTCATTTCCAGAATATCTATCGACTGTTTTCTCCAGCTTCTTCAGGTATGGAGGAATGGAGCCGGATGGTGTATTCTCGTTGACGTATTTGCGCAGTTCGTTGGTAAGTCTCCTGACCTCTTTCTCTAATGCGTCGATTCTCTTCTGTTGCGCTTCAATGATCTCCAATAGTTCCTCATATGTCTTCTTCGTCTGATCGCCAGACTCTATTCGACTATTGGTATTGAATATTCTGCTGAAAAACTGGTGTAGTGGACGTTTTACCTGTTTGGGGGGGGGTCAACGTAAGATTATTAAACTGTTACGCAAAATCTATTCTGGTTATTTGCATGGCAGTCAGAAGAAGAAACGCTAGAATTAATACAAAGAATGGGGGATACGGCCCTGCGGTAGAGGCTGGAGCGCTTGTGCTGGCAGCGATGGTGCTCGCCATAATCGCGCTCGCGATCGCATCATTTGCGGTCTACGCGACGCTGACAAGCCCGGCGCAGCAGCTCGGCACCCTGACATCGAACCAGATAAGGACCTTGGTCAATATATCCAAGGGCTACACCCCGGCAACGCTCACTACTAACACCTCTACCGGAAGCAGCAGCGGGTTCGGGCACACGACAAACGGGATAAACGAGCCGCTCAACTCGAGTGAGCTCGCCGTGATAAACAACGCCCCCGACTCATACTTCCAGACGGCGGGGCTGATGTATCTAAACGGATCTATAAAGAACGAGGTCCTTCCGAACCACCAGGCGGTCAACGCGTTTGTTGTGAACAACAAGACATCCGTAGTGTACCTGGGCTCGATAACATGCATCTTCTGCGGAGAGAACAGGTGGGCAATGGCCCTCGCGCTCTCAAGGTTCGGCAGCTTCTCGCAACTCTATCAGGGATACAGTGCGTTCAGCGACTACGACGTGCCTACGCTCTACTGGAGCACTGCCAACTACACGCAGCCGGACGTGCTTGCCGTCGCACAACACGCAATCTCGATAGGATCGGATTACTCCAGCAGGTACATAAACTTCCTGCCCATCGAAGGCCAGGGCAACATAACCGGAGGCTTCTTCCTTCAGTCGCTTCCTGTCATAGGGGCGGAGGTCAACAGCACAGGCAATGCAACATACAAGAGCGCCTTCAGTTACCTGTTGAGCCTGCAGGGAAGCAACAACACGGCCTTCAAGGGGACCCCTTATACAATCTGGGGCACGAGCCTCTTCGGAGGAGCCGATGCGGTCGACTTTGGAAACACCACCCCGCAGACGCAGAGCCTGCCTCTCACTTACATGACGCACGGGCAGGTCCTCTCGCAGTTCGCGAACCCGCAGGACCAGTTCGCATGGACCGAGTACGCGGCCGCGGACATATACGTTGCCGGGGTCTGCAGGTCCATCAACAACACGGCGCCTGTCTGCTCGCTCAGCGCGATACAGAGGATAGAGGCCCTTAAGTAAAGAAAGCTGATGTGGCATGGCTTCGGCATCGGGGCCCGGAAGGGCGCGCATCCTGTTCCGCCTGCTTACGTCGGAGGTGTACGTCGGCATAGCGCTCGCCGGGGCGCTTGCCTACTTCGCTGTCATAAGCTACCTGGTCTCGTCCTCCAACTACGGCATATTTCTCATCACCGTGCCCATATACATGGTCTACGCGATGGTCTCCACCGCCGGGATACTGCTCGCCATGGGAGTATACTCGATAAGGAGTGCACTGCTCAGCGCCAGGGCAGCCGCGGGAGAGGGAGCCCTCAGCGCCGTGCTCCCTGCCGTGGGCAGCATGGCGGTGACGTGCTCGTGCACGTACCCGTTCCTCGGATCCATCCTCATCTTCTTCGGCGCGAGCTCGCTCACGGTATCTGCTGTGATATCATACGTTGCGTCGTACCAGCTGTGGATACTTGCTGCGGTGATAGCCGTGAACCTCGCCCTGATCTACTACTATCTCGGGAAGCTGGCGCGGGCCGAGTGAAGGATATAGGAGGGAGAAGGAGACAATGTTAGTGGAATGAGCTCGAGGTTGCAGCGCTGACGATGCAGCCTATAAGCTCTTGAATTTCTCTAGGATCTCTCTGGATACCTCAATAAAGGGATAGTCTTCCGGATTCTGAAGAAGGGGGTCGAGTTCCTTCCACCTTCCACCGAGTCTCTTCACGGACTTCTCAAAGAGGCTGAATGAGTACTTCTTCGGGTTTTTGGATGAGAAACCCTTTGCACACTTCTCGTATACGTCCTTCAGGCTTATCGGGACACGCCGCACTATGGCAAGATGATAGAGATCGTAAAGGTCCCTGGCCTTTTCCCGTGTGATCACCGCCGATACTTTCTCCGCAAGGATCTCCTCAGCTCTCATCACCTTGACACCGATGATCGAGTCGTTATAGTTCAGCGCAAAACTCTCTGGCTGGTACTTTGGCATATCCATAATGCAATCTATCGTGAGGTTCACAATGGCATTGGTATCTGTAGAAGATACCTTCAGCACGTACCTCACGAAACCGCTGTGGAGTTGCCTCTCAGCATGCCAGTCGTTGAAGATCGCATACACTTTTTCCTCCTTAAGGCTTCCGATCGCAGCATTTATCTCGCCGAGCACATCCATGTTCATGCAATCAAAGTCAAGATCCTCAGAGAACCTGCCCGAATTGTAAAATAGGTCAAGAGCGGTTCCCCCTTTGAATACAAACCCGTCTCCCCTCCTGAAGATGCGGCTAAGAAAGAGGAGCTGGAGCCTCCTCTGCAACTTCTGTTCCTCGGAAAACCACCTCTCCACATATGTGTTTCTCATGCATACACCTCATACATGAATGTTTACCTCTCTCAGTTTCCTACGCAGGATCCTCTCTGCCTCGGGCCTGGACAGCATCTTTATGTACGACTTCAACTTGGCCTTGTCTATCTTATGTCGCATGGCGGCCTCCTCCAGCTCCTCCGTATACCACAGGTCCTTGTGATAGTATACATCGTCTATGAATATCTTCTCCACATCCGAAACGTATGCACCGTTGTACTCGCCGTACCCATAGAGTATCCTCTTGTTCACTTTTATGAAGACTACTTTATATCCGCCTTTTATTGGCAAGGGCCGGTGGTAGGTAGGCGAGAATACAAGAATCGTGATCGGCAGCTGCGTTGTCAATCGATGGAACCTTGCCGCGCTGATCAGTGCGACGTAGGATCCCTTGGTTATCCTGGACGCGACTACGTACTCTGATGTCCCCACTAGGCAGTACTTCCCCCTCTCGACCTTCTCTATGGCCTTCCTTTTGACAAGCTTAGCAAGAAAGATCTTTGCATACTCCGGGCTCTTCCCCGTAAGGTTCGCCACATCCCCTGTGGTAAAGACGGGCATGTCAAGCTCCTTCAGCCTTCTTATCATCTCAGATGCCTGCATCTTCTCACCACATATACACTATTTACATAGGTAATACATTTATAACCTTTGTTAATAGGCATGACCAACAGCATTCGGGCATGAATTCATATGTGCATCGACAGGGCCTTTGATGTATAGTGTCAGCTATTAACTTTCGACATACCATTATACCATAACAGGTACAACCGTATAACGAATTTACATGAACCGGCATTGCGCGCGTTGTTTATAATATGCAGCCATAATTGACAGACTGTACATTATGATGCACAAAAATAAAGGTGTGCTCTAGCAAGCCTGATCGGCTATTGGGCGGACTGTCTGGGGAAGGGACCCCTACGGCAGGGGCTCCATCGTCTCGCTCGGAGCCGTGGACTTCAACACGAGGGACGAGTTCTATGAGGAGTGCAGGGTCAGGAGGGCAGGGGCCACATCGACGAGGCGCTGAAGGTCAACGGCTTCACGAAGGAGTCAATATACGACAGGGGGAAGCAGAGCGCGTTTGACCTCATTCTCAAGTTCGAGGGCTTCTGCACCACCCACAGCTCCGGCATCTCGAAGGCGGCGCTCGGGCAGAAGAGGTCGGGGCTGAGCAACACCGCGGAGAAGCTCGGCATGCCGCCGGAGCAGCACCCGCACATCGGGATAAACGGAGCAGGGCTTGCAGTGGAGAACACGTCAGTAATGCTCTTCGGGAGGCACTACTATCCCGAGTATGAAAGGTTCAGTCTGCCGGCACCTGGTTCCGGTGCGTCCCTCCGAATGCAGATAGTGGATGCGAGAGGCGCAGGCCTCTGGCATGGTGATGCACATGGCGCTGCACACTGATGTCGGAGCGGAAGGATCACTTGGGGAATGCACCTGACGCCATCTTCTTTTCAATGGCGGCGCTTTTGTGGCTTCATCGGTCCCTCCTACCGCCTCATGGAAGGGGCGGATGCCTTATTAATCCATCGTGCGCGTTTATACTATGCCCTTCACTTTTGAGAGAGACCTGATTCTCCCAAAGAGGCTCAGGAGGAGCCTGGGGAAGGTCTTCGGAAAGCTGATACAGACAAGGAACCTCGAGGAGAACATAGACGATGAGGACAGAATCTTCGCAATAGGCGACGTTGTGGTGGGAACCCTGCTCAGGGAGGGCTATGTCCCTTCGGTTGCCATATTTGACAACAGGACGGCGAGAGGCAGGGTGGTTGTGCCTGAGATCAGGAAGAGGTTCAGGAGGCCTCTCACGGCGAGGAATGAACCTGGGGAGATACGCAGGGAGCTGTGGAGCGCTGTCAGTAAGGCGAGCAGATCGAGGAGGCCGGTAGGAATACGTGTCTATGGGGAGGAGGATCTTGCCTCTCTGGTCTGCATACACTTCGCTCCGGTTGGAGCGGTAGTGATGTATGGCATCCGCGGGAAGGGGGTCGACATAATAAGGGTCGACCGGAACATAAAGAGGTTTGTGGATCGGGTTCTTGTGGAGATGAATAAGGAGGCCCTGAAGGCTTAGCCCTTCCTATTCTTCAGCAGCTCCTTCTCAATGCGCAGAAGCAGGTCCAGGATGAGCCCCCCGAGTATTGAGAGGAATCCCAGGACGATGAGCATGAATGAGACAAGGGCCCTTCCGATCTCGATCAGAGATCCAGTATAAAAGTAGTTGGTCAGTACAAATGCCCCTATGATAAGTCCTATAAGTATAAGTCCTACGCCTATGCTCCCAAACATGAGCAGCGGGTTGTAGTCTCTCGCAAATCTTATCGTATGTCGGGCGATGTTCATTCCGTATATGGGTTTTGCTTTGGATATCTTTGACACGGAATCTACCCTTGGGTGATAGTTTATTGGTATATCAACCATATTAAATCCGCGCCTAGCGAGCTCTATCTCGAAGAAGAGCGTCCCTGCGCGATATGTCTCCTCGTCCCTTATCGATTCGAATGCCTTCCTTGTCATGGCGAACGAGCCGCTGAGACCGTCATGAATATCCTTCTTGTACAGGAACCGGAAGAGCCCTGTCAAAAACTTGTTTCCGATCGCTATAGAAGTGGTCATCGCACCTTTGTGTAGTTTGCCGAAGCGGTTTCCGCTTACGAAATCTGCCTGACCAGACTTTACCGTGTTTACCACATGCTTGAAATCCTCTACCGAGTATGTTCCGTCCGGATCTATAGTTGATATTATATTTCCTTTTGCGGCACGGAACCCGTCCATCAGGGCATTCTCATACCCTGTAGATCTCTGTACGATAACTTTCGCCCCGATATTTAGCAATTTCTTTCTGTTAGCCTCACTGCTCTTGTCTACCACGATTATCTCTGCGCTCTTGCCGAATGAACGCACCAGTTCCCTTATAGTTTTTGGAGCAGCATGCTCGTTCATGGTTGGGGTGATGATGCTAAGTTTAGGCATGAAATACACGATATCAATAGTCAGAAAGATATAAAAGTCCTTTAGGCGTATAAATAATAGGGTAAATTTTTTATGCCTGAGATAACGGGTAAGAAGATAATTGTCACTGGGGGGGCCGGATTCATAGGGAGCAATCTTGTTGAGAGGTTGGCGAAGGACAACAAGGTTCTGGTAATCGACACACTTATGTCGGGATCTGAGGGCAACCTGAAAGAGGCAATGAAAACAGGGAATGTTACTTTCAAGAAGGACGATGCAAGGAACATATCAAAGCACGACTTCAAAGCCGATATAATATTCCACCTTGGAATGTACTCATCATCGCCCATGTATAAGGAGAAACCCACAAGGGTCGCAGAAGTGGTAGAGATCATGATAAACGTCCTTGAATACTCCAGAACGAATGGCTCGAAGCTCGTCTTCGCATCCACATCTTCTATTTACAATGGACTTTCCGCACCGCACACTGAAGATCTAGTGCCAAAGGTTTCTGATTATTACACCGAGGGCAGGATTTATGCCGAAAGGCTTTCTCAATTGTATAACAACATGTACGGGACAGACATTGCGGCGATGCGCTTCTTCTCTGTCTACGGCCCCCATGAGGAGGCAAAAGGGGGGTATGCAAACCTGGTCACTCAATTCATATGGGCGGTAAAGAAAGGGGAGGGACCGTTGATATACGGGGATGGAAAACAGAAAAGGGATTTCGTATTCGTAACAGACGTAGTAGAGGCCTTGACAAGGGCAGTATCAGTTAAGGGGTTCGACGTATTTAATGTTGGGACCGGAAAGAACTATGACCTTAACGAGATGGCCGAGAAAGTTAATCTGGCTTTAGGGAAGAATGTAAGACCAAGGTACATAGATATGCCTGTATCGAATTACGTGATGGAAACACTTGCAGATACACGAAAGTCTGAGGCTGTGTTAGGTTTCAAAGCCAAGGTATCCCTTGATGAAGGAATAAAGATGCTAGTATAGTAAGTGCGGTTTGCCGCAAGAAAATAATATATGCTTGTTTATTAGGTATAGTGTGGATTTTATGATATTGAAAACAGTGAAAAGATGCAGGGTTTGTGGATCGAGACACCTTATCCCGATACTCTCACTGGGAAACCAGTATGTCACAAACTTCCTTGACAGTCCGAAGGCAAAGTCTTACAAGGCACCGCTTGACCTTGTCTTATGTGACACCAAAAAAGGAGGATGCGGACTCCTCCAGTTGAAGCACACATTCAATCATGACATTCTTTATAGGAAGTACTGGTTCAGATCTGGCATAAGCACCACGCTGGTCAAGGCACTGGCAGATGTGGTCAACAAGGCAGAAAGAGTGGTCGACCTAGAGAGCGGTGACTTGGTGATTGACATAGGATCTAACGATGGCACACTACTTAAACAGTACAAGGGCAAAAACATCACTAGGGTGGGCTTTGAGCCATCGAACCTCTGGAAATTTGCGAGCGGGAGAAATCTTGTGTCGATACACGACTACTTCAACTACGGTTCTTTCAGTCGCAGGTTCAAGGGGCGGAAGGCGAAGATCATAACCAGTATAGCCATGTTCTACGACCTCGACGACCCGAACAAATTTGTAGAAGATATAACGAGATGCCTTGATGACAATGGCCTCTGGATAATCCAGATGAACTACCTCTACCTTATGCTCAAGGACAATACGTTTGACAACATCAGCCACGAGCACTTGGAGTACTACTCACTGCTCTCGCTTGAGAAGCTGCTTGGCAGACATGGCCTTGAAGTTATGGATGTTGAGCTGAACGAGGTGAACGGAGGCAGCTTTAGGATATACATAAGGAAGAAAGGAGCTGATGTGAAGCCGCTTGTCGGTGCGGAGGGTAGAGTGCTACGATTGAAGGCTCTTGAGAAGAGAGCCGGAATGGACACGATAAGACCGTACCTCAGTTTTGCAAGAAGAATAAAGATGATCGGCACGTCGCTACACTCCTTCCTGGAGAAGCAAAAGCGTATGGGTAAGAGCGTTTTCATATACGGTGCATCGACCAGGGGGCTTGTTATATTGCAGTTTGCCAGGATAACGAACCGGCTGATAATTGCTGCCACGGATAAGAATCCAGAGAAGTGGGGCAAGTACATAGTCGGAACAGGAATACCGATAATATCGATAGACGAATACAGAAGAAGAAAGCCCGATTACTTATTCATACTGCCCTATCATCTGAACAAGGAGATACGAAGCCAGGAGAGCCGATTCCTTAACAAGAATGGAAAGATGATAGTGCCAATACCAAAGTTTAAAATATACGGATAGCGAAGTAGGTTATGATCTCATGAGATGCCTAGTTACGGGGAACCATGGCTACATAGGGTACATCCTTGCTGATGAACTTGTCAAGGCAGGATATGAAGTAACCGGATATGACTATGATTACTTCTCTGATAACTCTTTTGGAAGGAAAGATGCGCTAAAGTCAAGCGGCAGGATAAAGCAGATATCAAAGGACCTTAGGGAGATAAAGGAATCCGATTTTGAGGGGATTGATGCCGTGATACATCTTGCCGCACTGCCAAATGACCCAGCATGCGACCTTGCCCCCGAAGTGACTTATGACATAAACTATCTTGCAACATTGCAGGCGGCCATAGCAGCCAAGAGGGCAGGTGTAAAGAGATTCATATATGCATCTTCATGCTCGGTTTTTGGAGTAAAGGGAGACGAGCTTATAAACGAAGGCGATAGACCTTCCCCAATAACCGCATACGGGCTCTCGAAGATGTACGCTGAGAATGCCCTGCTCCAGATGAACTCGAGGGACTTCACCGTGACGTGCATGAGAAACGCAACCTGTTATGGTGTGTCTCCGAGGATGAGATTTGACATGGTCCTCAACAATCTGGTCGGTTATGCATATACGGAGGGAAGGATAAGGGTCCTCAGCGATGGAACCTCATGGAGGCCAATAGTCCACATAGAGGATGTGGCAGGGGCATACATAGCAGCACTCAAAGCCCCTGAATCGGACATATCAGGGCAGATCTTTGCAGTAGGTTCGGAGAATTTCACAGTTAATGAGATAGCCCAGATAGTGGCAGAGGTGGTACCGGGATCGGAGATAGCCCATAATCCAAATGCACAGAAGGATTGGCGCTCTTACAGGGTAAGCTTCAATAAGATGATCAGGGTGCTCGGCTATAGGCCGAAATGGACTGCGAAGAAGGGCGCCGAGGAACTATACAAAGCCTACAAGGAATTTGGGCTGACAAAGGAGAACTTCCAGAATGAGCAGTTCTGGGCAGGGAAGCACTTCAAATCTATGGTGAATGAAAGAATCATAGACAAGGATTTTGAATTCACCAAAAAGCGCCCCAAGGGATGATATGCTGGAAACTGCAGTGGTAATTGCAGGGGGAGAAGGCTCGAGGCTTTATCCTCTGACGGCAGACAAGCCAAAAACCCTAGTTGAGGTTGCCCACAAGCCCCTGTTTTACTGGGTAGTTAGATGGCTTAAGGCCAACGGCATCAGGAAGCTTGTTGTTGGAGTCGCATATAAAAAGGAAAAGATGTATGAATACCTTAAAGAGAATGACAATTTCGGCCTTGAGGTCAAGGTAAGCGAACATACTGTAGAGGGGGGCACGGCCCAAGCTTTCAAACTTGCGATAAGCAGGCACGTAAAGGAGGATGACTTCATCGCAATGAATTCTGACGAGCTGACAAACATGAGGCTGTCTCACCTGGTCGACGTCCATCTCAAGTACAAACCAACTGCAACCCTCTGCCTCTCCAACTTCTATTGCAAGTTTAGTGTTGTCGAGACTGATAGGCTGAATTTTGCAAGCAGTTTCGTGTACGGTAAGAAGCTGCCGGACACGTACATCAGCAACGGCATATACGTGTTCAACAGAAGGATCCTTGATCATATACCGGACCGTGGATCAATGGAGGATGACGTTTTCAAAAAGCTGGTCACGAAAAACCAGATCGCGACTTATAAAATGTCGGATCAGGAAGATTGGGTGAGCGTCAACAGCGTAAAGGACATAAAGGAGGCGAATCTGAAGCTCAAGGAATGGGGATACGCGTAACAAATCCCAGGGTAAGAAGGACTTATTAAGTGCTCTTGTGATATTGAATTGTGTTAGATATGCCACAGAAGAGTGTGGGCATAGTGTTGCTCACTTATAATGGAATGAGACTCCAATACAATGGGGAGGGGATAATCAACCGCTGCCTACGCTATCTTGCCAAGACAGACTATGACAACTTTCATGTTGTTGTCGTAGACAACGGATCGGAAGATAATTCCATAGAGATTATCAAGAAGTACAAAGTGGATCTCATCAGTATAAAGGAGAACCTCTACAACTTCTCTATAGTAAACAATCGTGGGATAAAATACCTGAAATCAAAATACAACCCGGATTACTACGTGCTTATCAGCAACGACGTGTTTACCACAGACAAAAACTGGCTTAAGGAGCTTGTAAAGGTGTCGGAATCCGACAAGAGAATAGGGGTTATAGGTCCAAAGCTGCTCTGGCCCAACAAAACGATACAGAGCGCGGGTGTTTATGGAGGCGCCGCAACTTTCAACAGGTGGAGGGGGGAGAAGGACAATAAAAAATATAACATTGTAGATGAGATGCCAGTGATACTCGGGGCATGCATCATGATAAGGAAGGAGGTCTTCGATAAGATAGGCCTTCTGGATGACAACTACGCCATGGGAAGTGAAGAGGTAGACCTATGCCTAAGGGCTGCGGCTGCAGACTTCAAGATAGTGTATGATGGAAATGCCCAGGCTATCCACCTAGAAAGGTTCACACAGAAAAGGCGCGGCAAGAGTGTGTCGTTCGACCTTAGGAGATTTTACTACGCGAAGAGGAACTTCGTCTACCATACGAAAAAGCATTTCTGGTCCTATGGAGCCTCAGATAAGGCCAAGGCACTATTCGATACATACTTTGGTTCCTTCCTTACCATCGACCAGTCGAAAAGGGGCATGGCAAAATTGTTCTCAATAAGAAAGGATAAGCCAGTCTCGAATGCCATGCCACTCCTCAAGGCCACAGTAGACGGTCTTCTGATGAATTCTAAGTTAAAGCCAGCCAAGAGAGTCAAGATTAGCGATAAGAACCTGTGGTAAATTGAAGATAGCCTTTCTAATAGATTCATTGGAGGCAAGAGGGGGCGGGGAGAAGGTAGCCTATTTCTTTGCCAAGAGGTACGATGTAGATATTTATACGGCACATGTTTCCTGGGACAAGATACTCCCGGAATTCAAAAGGTTCCGGGTGCATGAGCTTGGGCGCGGAACTTCTGCCCCTTTTTTACAGCAAGAACTCATGATGAGAAAGTTCAGGGGCCTTGATCTCTCAGAGTATGATGTGGTGGTGTGCCATGGACCAACGTATTCTACATACGCAGCGTTGAATAACCACCCTTCAGTCTTGATGGTAGCAGGCATAAGCCCTTTGTTCTATAAGACCGGGCCGGACAAGTATAGATACTGGCCATTGGGTAAGCCTTATCTGAGACCGGCAGTCAGACTCTGGGCGGCAAGGCTTAGAAGGCAGGATAAACAGCTCATAAGGCAGATAGACGCAATTGTCTGTATATCCGATTATACTAGAGGCATCATGAAGAAGTATTACGGAGTTGACTCGACAGTGATACACCCTCCAATAGAGGCAAGGAGATATTACAATAGGAAAAACAAGGGTTACTACCTGACTGTTGACAGGCTTATACCGGAGAAGAGGGTGGATATGGTTGTCGAGGCATTTACCAGAATGCCAGATAAGAAACTTGTTGTTGAGGGAAGCGGGCCCGAAAAGGAGAGGCTTGAGATGATAGCCGGGGATGCCAAGAATATAACTTTTGTGGGAAGAGTCGATTCGAAAAGGCTGCTTAATCTTTATGCCAACTGCATAGCACTTATAAACATGGGTTACTACCAGGATTGGAGCATGGTGATGATTGAGGCTATGGCTTCAGGAAAGCCAGGCATAGGACCCAGGCACGGAGCCTACAACGAAATGATAGATGAGGGCAGGACAGGGACCCTGATTGATGAAACCGTGGACGGAATAATTGGCGGAGTCACCAGAATTACCCCAGAAGTCGCAGAGAAGATGAAACGGGCATGCACGCTTAAAGCTTCTAAGTGCGATGAGAAGATCTTCTACAGAAAGTGGGACAAGCTCCTGCACGGACTGATTGAAAAGAGGAGCAGGTAGCACTACTTTGTTATAGTCCCTACAACTATAGCATTTGAATTTGAATAAGGATACCCGCATTTTGACCGCTTTACGTTTTCCCATGTGGTTTCTATCCACATTTCCTTGGATATGCGCTTTAGGTAGTGCACTTCGGCAAAATCTATCTTTTTGTGAAAGAGCAGCCAGTCTATATCTTTGTTGTATCCTATGGGCACCGTAAATACTATCTTACCTTTCTTTGAAAGATTCTTCCTAAGGTTATCTATCGCCTTAACGAATTTCATGCGCTCCCTAGGGGTCTCATCCCAGCCGACATGCTCCAGGGTAGAGATACTGACGATTAGATCGTATGGCCTTTTTGTCTTAAAGTTTACGACATCCTCGTTTATGACACCATCTGCGACCTCGTATTTGTCAAGCACATCGTGGTGCACGTCAGCGTAGTTCGAGAGGACGTTTCCCACCTCCAGTATCCTCTTCGACCTGGACTTCCTTACCTCCGCTAGTATCACTGGAACTTCGACCTGCCGCTCGCTCTCCCAAGTGAAGTTGCGTTTACTGTAAAGGTACCTGTATTTGGCCCCGCTAAACTCGAAATAGGTGTTTGGCCTTATAAAATAAAGCAACGAGGGGGGAGTAAGATGTAGTTTGAGTATGAAAATCCCCCAATGTATCGCGTGCCTGAATCCGTGTTTCCTGACCGAATTCAGTGCTCTGGAAATTATGCCTGGTTCCTCTGAATTCTCCAAAAGAATACCCTGAAGTGGTCTTATAGTGCCGGGAAGGCTTAAAATACCGCTCCTTGGTTGACCTGGCCAGCAGGCACAGGCTGCAAAACGAACATAAACATTGCCATTTAATAGATAAACCTCAGAGAGTGAGTTTGTGGCTCTTTTTATATATGGTACTGTGTTCAATAACGCCAAGTGGCTGGAGAGGTCGATAGGTTCCATAAGGCCCCTCAAGCCAGCTGGCATATTCGTAGTAGACAACTTTTCAACGGACGGTACGTACGAGAAGCTCAGATCGATGAAGGGGGTCCAGGTTGTACAAAGGAGGTGTAGTCATGGGCAGGGTAGGCAGCTCTCCCTCGAAGAACTGTTAAAAAATGCGAAGGATGACGACTTCGCCATGTACATGGACTTCGACACCATCTATAAACCAGCTTACATAAAATTAGTAAACGCCAGTATGCGCTCGCTCAAGGACAAGGAGGTATTTATTTTCGGCATGCTATCAAAAGTGAAGGCAAATAGAAAGATCCCGTGGAGGGACATGTTGACTTCTGAGGATCTTGAGAGGCATGCCCATTTCAAGGCGAGCGGATACAGAATAGTAGGTACAAAGGATCAGTTCATGATGCTTTACGGAGGCACTGGATTGAAGAATCCATATTATGACAACGATATAGCCGTGGGAGAGAACTTTTATAAGCGGCATTCGAGATACAGGGGCTCTAACCTAAAGTTCATGGTACGCATGTTCAAGGTATTGATTGATAATGAGAGAGGGGTCGCGTTCAGATCTTTCTCGGACTTCTACTCAAAGTCGAGTAGGGGGGGCATCTTCTTGAAAGCGGCCTTTCTGTTTGCGTATGTGATAGCCAAGATACGTGGGGTTTACTCGTATAATGCATCAGTAAACAACCTTGAATATGTAATGGACAGGAACGAATCTGGGAGAAAGTAACAGTGACTTGATTACCAGGAATTGGCTTCAGCTTCTGAGCTTTGATGAAGGATAGTTAAGCCCGTCTTTGAATCCCTTTACGTACGCCTTATAAAGTTCGAGTTTTCCGGTTCCGGCTGAAGTAGGTATCTTGTAAAGCAGGTAGTATAGAGTGTTTACTGTCAAAAAGATAAGCACAAAAAGTATGAGCCTTCCTAATGGGGCGTACTTCCTTTCTATCATGATGTGACTCTTTATTGTGATGTATGCTCTGAGCACATTTAGGCGGGAAGCTGAGTTGCCCAGATCGTGCACAGTTTTGGCCTTTGTATAGATGAAATTCTTGTATCCGCTAAACTTAAGCCTTTGGGCAAGATCTACCTCCTCATGGTAAAGGAAGTCGGGGTCCTCCATGCCAATCTTGGAATAAAGAGCCCTTGAGATCATATACGCATTAGGTATCACGTCAGTCTCTATCAGTTCTCTTGTGAGTGCTTTCTCTGGCACCTTTTTAGCGTATGGATTTATCCATGTTTCCGTTGCGCCATAAAACCATAGGGAGCCATCAGCTTTGTACATTATAGGGCCGAGCAGTCCGGTGTGGCTTAGCGAATCGTATTTTCTCACCAGCCTTTCTATAGCATGTTTTTCCAGTATGTTGTCGTCGTCAACAAAGAACAGTATCCTGCCCCTGGCGAGTTTGGCTCCCTTGTTCCTGCATCTGGTCCAATACAACTCTCTTTTATTCTGGAAAAGCCTTATTTTGACCCCATTAAGCTGATGCCTCAGGTCTTCGTTTGGATTGTCATTTACCACTATGACTTCGGTTTTTTGGTAGGAGCTTTTGCGTATGCTCTCGAGACACTTGATTAACTTGTCAGTCCTTTTATAGGTAGGAATGATTATGGTAACTGTGGGTTTGACAGGCACTTTCTATCACTAAGATCCGGATATTTACAGTATGTTTTGATTATACACACGGGAGAGTATATTAAGGGAGTGTCCTATCATATTATTTATTATTATCTGCATAAGATAGTTACCGTCATAAGGGACAGGAAAATGAAGAACTGAGTTTATGAAAATACTAATAACAGGAGTCAAAGGATTCATTGCAACCAATCTTGCCGAGTACTACCTGAGGAATAGCTCTGCAGACATCATAGGGGTCTCGACTGAGCCAAAAACGCTGGTTGAGGCCAGAGTAATAAACGACCTGAAGACAAAGTCAAGCGGGAGGTTTAGTTTCAGGCACTGCAACCTGGTTTATGCTACGCAGCTCAAGACGATTTTTGACAGCGAGATGCCAGACCTCATCATAAACGCCGCAGCAAGCACCAATGTGCCGAGAAGCTTCTCGTATCCACTCGAGTACTACAAGGACAACCTTGAGGGGGTTGTGAACATTCTGGAGTGGATGCGGCTCTCGAGCCCTTCAACCAAGATGGTACACTTCAGCACCGAAGCGGTGCTTTCCATGAAAGACCATGAAATAGGGAAACACGAACGGCTGACCCCGATAAATCCCTTCTCGGCAAGCAAGGCCGCAGCGGAGCAGTACATATATGCGTACAACAAATGCTTTGATGAGAAAGTGCAGATAGTAAGGCCTCCAGTGAACTATGGGCCATATCAAGCGCACACGAAGGTAATAGCTAGGACCATATTAAGCTGCCTGAACAAGGAGAAGTTCAGGATATTTAATGAGGCCAAACCAGCCCCAAGGAGGTGGTGGGTCCACGTTCAGGACACCTGCAGGGCAGTAGACATGATAGTGAAGAAGGGGGGCGAGCATGAAATTTATGACATAGTAACCCCTGACAAGATGACAGTCAGTGAGGCGGTAAACAGGATACTGGAGCTTACAGGGAACCAAAATCTGTTTGATGGTTACATGGAGGCTAGGTTGAACGACATTGAGAGTTACTCATTGGATGGAAGCGCCCTTAATGCACTTGGGTGGAAACCGGCCCACAGTTTCGATGACGGGATAAGGAATACGATAGAGTGGTACTCCAAGAACGCAGGATGGTTCTGCGAGACAGTGATATGAAGGGGGGCATTAATGAAGACTATTATAACTGGTGTAAATGGATTCATAGCCACAAACATGGTCTATTATTATCTACAGAACACGGATGATGAGATAGTGGGCCTGTCCAAATACACGCACGCATCATATGCGCATGAAGAGATGCTGACCCTCGCCCAGAAGGAACCACGTTTCAAGTACATACAGTGTGACATACTTGATGGCAATAGGCTGTGGTACATACTCGACAAGGAAGATCCTGATCAGATATTGCATCTCGCGGCTGAAGCAGATGTTGGGAGAAGCTTCCATCATCCGTACGAGTATCTTAAGGTGAATCTTGAGGGGACGCTGAACTTCCTTGAATGGCTAAGGGTGAACAGCGAGGTGCCGATGGTGCATTTCAGCACTGATGAGGTCTTCAGCGAACCGGATCACAAGACCGATGAAGAGGAAAGGCTCCACCCGAAGAACCCCTACTCGGCAAGCAAGGCCGCAGCGGAGCAGTATGTGCACGCCTACAACACCTGCTTCGGAACAAAGATACAGATGGTAAGACCCTCTAACAATTATGGCCCTTATCAGGGAACCAACAGGCTCATAGCAAAGACTATAATCAGGTGCCTGGAGGATGAACCATTCTACTTGTTTGCAGAGACGCAGAAACACAAGAGGTGGTGGATATACGCCGAGGACACGTGCAGTGCAACACACCTGGTAACAAAGAAGGGGGATCCCCAGGGAACTTATAACATAACTTCATCGATAGAGCTTGATGTAGAGGACACT
>JAJYFQ010000038.1 GCA_021785375.1 Microcaldota archaeon
GGGAGACAACAAGGCAGCGATAGCCTGCCTGATAGAGTCTGTGAAGGGGATAAAGATGATAAAGGGTCATCCCACGGTCACGTTCATATTCTCAACCCGCGAAGAGAACGGGAGGATGGGGGCCAACTACATAAAACCACCGCATGGCACCGAGTTCATATTCGTCCTGGACGGGGAGGATCGCCCCGGCGTCTTCATAAACAGGGCGCTGGGCCAGATGCCGTTCGCGATAGAGCTATACGGCAAGGAGGTCCATGCGGGGTATGCGCCGCAGAAGGGCATCAACGCGATACAATCGGCAGGCATGATAATATCGAGGCTCAGGATAGGGAAGCACGATGATGGCTCGACCCTGAACATAGGCAGGATCAGGGGAGGCACTTACGTTAACGTTGTGCCTGACAGGGCCACGGTGCTTGGCGAGGTCAGGGCCTTCACGCAGAGGAAGATGCAGAAGAAGATGTCTGAGGTCGAAAGAACCGTCAGATCCGTGTGCAGGAGGACCGGCTGCACCTACAGGTTCATCAGAAAGGCAAAGGAGGGCGCACCTCCATTCTCCACCGGGAGGGAGACCCAGATAGCTTCGCTCGCAAAATCCGCGGCAAACTCCGCAGGCCTCGGGTACTCGCTTAGGACTGTCCGCGCCACAACCGAGTCCAACATACTCAAGGTTCATGGCTTCTCGGTGCTCGGGGTCAGCAGGGGAGGCAGATCGCCCCACTCAAAGGAGGAGTCCGTAACAGTCGAGGAGCTCGACTCACTAAAGCGACTCATAGTCGAGCTCGCAAGGAATGCTACGTCATTCGCAAAGTGATTTCTAACATCAGCCGGCACAAGCCTTTATTAATATTCTTTCAGTAAAGTTATCACACTGGGTCCGTAGCTCAGCTTGGATAGAGCGGAACCGTCCTACTTAATCCGAGGATTAAGGTTAAGGTCGCGGGTTCAAAATGACCTGATATCTGGGCAGGGCATGGAAATCCCGTCGGACCCGTGGTGTTCAACATGGCGGAAAAGGGTGTGAAGGGGAAGAGTGAGGCCGACAAGATAAGGGAGCCGAGCATACTTGTAAGGCCGATCAACAGGATGGGGGGCCTCGACAACATCCATGTGGCTCTGCTGGCGCTGGTTGCAATACTCGTCATACTGCTTCTCATGGTCTCCTACTACTCTCCTGCCGTTCCATCAAACTCGACCAGGACAACGACGGTGGTCAACGTGTCAAACGGCTCGTACTCTACGGTTCACACACCGTCGCAGATAAAGTCGATAGCAGAGCAGTTCCTTGCAAGCTATGCCCAGACTAACAGCTCCCTCTCACTCCTTCCCTACTACTCCGATGTCTCTTCAATGACGGTATCGTACCTGCCCTCCGGTAGGGACTGGTACATCCAGATACCATCGACAAATCCGTCCAACAACGCTACATTCTACCTATCCGCGATCATCAGCGACAGCAACGGGAGCATCATGACCCCGTTCATAGAGCTCGCAAGGCCGTCGGGGAGCACCAAGAACGCTGTCGTGTCCCAAGGGGTCGTACGGCTTGCCGGCAAGCCTTCGTGCATCTCTCAGAATCCGCTCAATGTCTACTGGTTCATGGATGCGTATGCACCGGGATCGATCCAGAGCCTGCGCAACGTGGCCTCCCTTGAGAGCGCCTTCGGCAGCAGCGTCAATGTCTCGATCAAGATACTCTATGGGGGCTCCACGACACAGATAGCTGGTCAGGTCGGAACCCTGAATGCGCAGGAGCTCGGGAAGTATGTGCTCTGCTCGTCCACCCAGGCAAACTTCTCGAAGTTCGTATCATCGCTCAACTCCGTATACGACAACAACTATCTGTCGCAGAATGCGCTCCAGAGCCTCTCGGCTACTGCGGGAATCAATCAGACGGCCTTAAACTCCTGCATCGCAAACTCCGACAGCGCCATAAACGCGCAGGCGCTACTCGCACAGTACTACAACATAACGTCGAATCCTGCAATCGTGGTAGACTGCGAGTACCAGGCTATACCGCAGACCATAAACAAGGCAGCGTGCTATGCGAACAGCAAATTCTGCTGAACCCCAGAGGCACCTGATGGTGGGTGTGGACACGGGCAAGACTGCCGCTCTTGCCTGCATCGATCTCGACGGCAATGTGATATGCCTCGACACCGCGAGGTTCGCCGGGTTGGGATGGTTCGTCGACCGGATCAGCAAGGCCGGCATACCCGTCGTCATAGCAGGCGACAAGGCGAGATCGAATCCCACCGCAGGGAAGATCGCAACCATTTTCGACTCTGTGCTCTTCACTCCCAGTTCCGACATCAGTGTGAGGAGAAAGAACGAGATGCTCGGGCTCCATCCCGCTGGCAATGTGCACGAGCGTGACGCGCTCTCAGCCGCGCTCACAGCTTACAACTCCTACAGGAACAAACTCGGCCAGACGGAGAGGAGGGCGAAGGAGAAGCGTTTTGGCGATGTGGACGGGCTCAAGGCCCTGGTCATAAGGAAGTACTCCGCGCACGACGTCATGGCGAGGCGCAAGAGCGGAAGAAGGCTAGTGAGATAAATCAATACACGTAAAGGCGGGACAACAAAACTTTATAATGCTGCCATCACCTGAGCGGGAAAACCAGCGGCTTCAGCCGCGGGATGGAGCGAAGGCGTATAAATCTTCATGGCATAATGTATTCCATGGAATCTATACGTGCGTATAGGTTCAGAGTCTATCCAGACGACGTGAGGCGGAGGGAGATAGACGAACAGATAGAGCTCGCTCGGTTCCTCTACAACAAACTCCTCGGGAGGGCGAAGGAGGAGTACCTGAAGGACAGGAACCTGCAGATAACAAAGTCTACATTCAACAGGTTCATGAAAGAGATAATAGAGAAGAATGGGGAACTCAACAGGCTGTACTCGCAGGCTCTCCAGAACGTATTCGTTAGGCTGCAGAGGGCGTACCAGAACTTCTTCAGGAGGGTGAGGGAGAAGAGGTCAGGCAAGAGGATAAAAGTCGGATTCCCGAGGTTCAAGAAGTACGGAAGATACTCGTCGATAACCTACCCGCAGTTCGGATTCTCCATCGAGTCAAAGACGAAGAGGCACAACAGGATAGACGTCCTGCGCGTCTCGAAGATAGGCACGATGAGGATGGAGATGCACAGGGAGATCAGCGGGAAGATACTGACCCTTACAATAAAGCGCGACGGGGACGAGTACTATGCGGTCATCTCCGCGTCAAGTGAGTTGACATCTACAAGGACAGATGACATCAATCCTGTCGGAATAGATCTGGGGCTGATGAACAGCGATAACATCATGGAGAACTTTGCGGTGCTCTCGGACGGCAAGAGGATAAGGAAACCTGACTTTGCAGGGATGCGTGAGAAGAGGATCTCACACTGGCAGAGGGTCGTCGCGAGGAGGCAGAAGGGGTCGGGAAGACGAGAGAAGGCAAGGGAGAAGCTGCATGATGCCTGGAGGAAGGTGAACAACCAGAACGACGACTTTGCCAGGAAGGCCGCGAACACCCTGGTTGGATCCGGCTACACCTCCTTTGCCGTAGAGGCTCTCCACATTCCAAACATGCTGAAGAACCACAGGCTCGCAAGGTCGATAAACAGCGCTGCATGGAACAGGTTCATACAGGTGCTCTCATACAAGGCGGAGGATGCCGGCATGAGGGTAATCCAAGTAGATCCGAGGTATACGACGAGAAGGTGCAGCGCATGCGGCACGGACAGGGAAATGCCTCTCGGCGAGAGGACGTACCTCTGCGCGGCGTGTGGCCTCCGGACCGATAGGGATATAAATGCGGCAAGGAATATACTGCACAGGAGTACCGCAGGGCATGCGGGAATTGAAGCTCGTGGAGATCCTGCCTCTTTGCACCCGGAAACGGATGCGAAAGCGGGACCGTCGAAGCGAGAACATACCTTTGGACCTGGAAGTCTAGATCTGAAGGGAAGCCCCGGGCTTTAGTCCGGGGAGGATGTCACTAATCTGACATGGGAATATTCTCTGAATTTGCCAGACAGTAAAGTAAATGCCATTTGATACTGGGTGAACATATGAGCGAATACCAACAAGAAGAGGCGGCACAGGGAGTTGCGCAGGAGAACACCGTTTTGATAGGAAAGAAGCCACCGATGAACTACGTTCTCGCGGTGGTGACGCAGTTCAACAACGGCGCGAAGAGCGTCAAGATAAGGGCCAGGGGAAACGCCATATCAAGGGCCGTTGATGTTGCCGAGATCTCGAGGAACAGGTTCGTTACCGACGCGAGAGTCGGGGCGATAGCGATAGGCTCTGAGGAGATCTCAAACGAAGACGGAACGAGATCGAAGGTAAGCTCGATCGAGATCATCCTCGGAAGATAACCGTCCATTATTTTTCTATTCCTTTCTTTTACTTTTTCAGTTCATTCACTATCGCAGTAGCGGTTACCATGCCCATGAACCTTCTGTTTACCCCGTTGTCCACCACGGGGAGCCTCGCCATGCGCGATATCACCATGAAGCGCGCGGCATTCTCCAACCCCATATTCTTCTCTACAAACGTCTCAGGCCCGGCCATCACTTCCCCCACTGTGCTCTCCGCATTCTCCGGATCCACGGCCAGCTCACTTCTCATCAGTCCGACAAGCCTCCCATCCTCCACTACGGGGACGATGCCTACGCCGTTCTTCCTCATTACAGAGAGGGCCTCTGGAACGCTTGCGGAGCTGCGGAGCACGGCAACGTCCCTCTCCATGATATCAACAACAGAGGCCATAGACAAGACCAGCGCACGCTTCATATTTCAATGTTTTGAATACCTTTGGATAATTGCAGAACGTTTATATTAGCTAATAGCATACATATACTGAGAACGGTGTGAGAGGCGATGGTAGACTCAAAGATGCTAGGGCTAGGATTCACGGCGCTCAGGAGCAACCTCTCCAGCCTAAGGCAGCCATACAAGCTCACGTTCTCGATAACGTACAAGTGCCAAAGCCGCTGCCTCACGTGTAACATATGGGAGATGAAGCCGGTCAACGAGCTTGGCCTCGAGGAGATACAGAAGTTCGCGGCGAAGAACAACTACTTCAGATGGATAGAAATAACCGGGGGAGAACCGTTCCTCAGGGGCGACGTGCTCGAGATAGTCAGGGCGTTCAAGGAGAGCTGCAAGGACCTCTACCTTGTCACCATGCCTACGAATTCACTCTGCAACAGGGAGATGGTCTTGCAGAAGGTCGAGTCGATGCTTCAGATGGGCATACCGAAGCTCTCCGTCACCGTGAGCCTCGACGGGTACAGGGAGCTCCATGACAAGATCCGCGGGATCCCCGGCAACTATGACAGGGCAATAGCTATGTTCAAGGGACTCAGGGAGCTTCAGAAGCGGTACAAGAACCTCTTCATGATCTTCGGATACACGCTGAGCAAGAACAACCAGGGCCAGCTCATGAAGACGATAGAGGAGGTGAGGAAGGAGATACCCGACATAACGTACAACGACTTCCATCTCAACCTCGGCCAGATATCAGACATATACTACAGCAACACCAACCTTGAGATAAGCGCTTCGAAGGAGATAATCACGGGAGAGGTGCGCGAATTTATCGGGAAGAGAAGGGCTCAGTTCGGGGCCATACCCGCGATAGAGGGTGCCTTCCTGAGGAGACTCCTCGAGTACATACGCACCGGCAAGACGCCCATGAGGAGCAGGAGCCTTGACGCATCGCTCTTCATGGACAGCTACGGAAACGTCTTTCCTTCCATAATGTGGGGCAGGAGGATCGGGAGCATAAGGGAGACGGATTACAGCCTTGCGCCAATATGGGCATGCCCTGATGCCGCCGAGGTCAGGAAGCTCATAAGCGAGGGGCGTGAACCCGACAACTGGACCGCGTGCGAGGCATACCAGGCCATAGTCGGGAGCATCGGCAGCATCATACGATGAACGCTGCGGCGATCGTGACGAAGTACAGGATTATCATGAAGAGTCCCTGGCCGTAGGTGAACCTTCCCCTGCTCAGGAAGCTTATGGCTATCGCATTTATGATCACTACGGCGAGGAACTCCGGCGCCGTCGATGTTATGTACACCGGGGCCGCGGCAAAGAGCCCTATGACCCCGAGCAGGACTGTGTTGTTCTCAAGCTTGCCTCCTATGAAGCTCACTATCGCAGTAGACCCTCCGCCCGGCGATCCCCTGGCCAGCCTGTAGGCGCTCAGCTGCTCCTCGAAGTCTGAGGCTATTGGCGTTATCACAAGCGCGAGCCATACGGCGCCGACCCCTATTATGCCGGCAATGTTTATTATCGTACCTATGAAGAGATCAGAGAAGAGCACCACGATCACCATTCCTATCGCCATCAGCACAACAGCCTCGGCGAGCTGCCTCCTGCCCTTCTCCGTCTTCACGTGCTGCATGATGCGCGAGTGGGACATCGAGTACCTGTAACCCACGTAGATCGCGTAGAGTGCGATGAGGATTACGCCAACGGCCACGTCGAGCTTTCCATAAAATAGGATTAGAAGGAGGGCGATGGTGCTTATCATCAGGAAGAGGACGTCGACCTGGTAGTCCTCCTTCATGACAACATCCTTCTTCCACTTACTGAAGTACGATACGGCAACCAGGCCTATCCCCAGTGTGAAAAGTATGACATTGCCACCGAGTGCGGTGCCTATGGCAACGGGATACGCCCCTTTCATCACCGCTATTACAACGAAGATCGTCTCAGGGAGCGCCGCCATGAGGCCCAGTATGACGCCGCCGGCCATTCCCTGTCCTGCGAGAACCTCGAGTTTCTCCGTGCCCTTGCTGATGAATGCCGCGGCTATGCCGAACGCAGCAAGGACTCCCAGCATGATCGCTATC
>JAJYFQ010000039.1 GCA_021785375.1 Microcaldota archaeon
GACAAAGCCATTCTTCGTCATAGAGCCATTCCAAGGGGTTATTGAGAAATTTGACGGGTACAGGGAGCTCTACGGAAAGAAGAGGAGGGCAAAGGTACTGCGGTCCATCGATGCCAAGAAGATCGGGATACTCCTCACCACAAAGAACGGGCAGCACAACATGGCGCTAGCGACGATACTAAAGAACAGGATAGAGAAGGCCGGCATGAGCGCCGGGATACTCGTGGCGAACACCTTTGACTTCGACTCACTCAACAACATGATGGAGTTCGACGCGTTCGTCAACACCGCATGCCCGAGGATCTCAATAGACGACATAGACAGGACGAGGAAGCCTCTATTGAGTGCCAACGAGCTCATGGAGGTCATAAAGATAAAGGAGGAGCTCACCGTATCTCAGAGGTCACGGAAAGGACCTGAGTAGATTCCTTGTCCGCTCATCGAGCTGGACCTTGTATCGCCTGAGCGCGTTGGTGAACACGGCAGTCCTCTGGTCTGGTTCGGCCTCCGCGACCAAGCGCGACGACGCTGCCGCTGTAGGGGCCCTCAGTCCCTGGTAAAAATCATGTATGTGGCTTGCGATTGCCTCTCCCATCGTGAGCTCGTGGCCCGGCTTGCCGTAAGCGATGCTGATGGTTGTGCCCCCGTATTTGTTTCTCATGCCTAGGACCTCCGGCAGCGTGTCCACGAGCTTGTCGAAGACCTCCAGCCACTTCGGCTCATACTCCTTCCTCAATTCATACTGGCTCAGAATCCAGTCGACCATAACTTGTGCCGTTATAAAGCCTCCATTGTCTCCGATAGTGAGGAACTTCCGGTCCCCTGCAACACTCCCCGCGACCCTGTATGAGGCCACTACCTGCGAATGCAGTACCGGGGAGCCGTCAGAATCCCTCACCGCAGAGTACTCGGGCATCTTTTCGTACATCCGCTCGGCCGGCTCTTCATGATACGCAACGGCGTGCGCGATGGTGGTATAAGACGGAGGCGTGCAGAAGACGCTGTTGCCGCGCAGGGCGAGAACGTACGGGTGTTCCTCGACAATGATGCTGCTGGCTATGCTCCCCTCGCCATTGCCGTAATCTGTCATGCAGAGCAGCTTCTCGACTGCGTCCCTCCTCACGGTTGGATCGGAGTCTGCGGTAAGCCTTGCAAACTTCGCAACGCCAGCCGCGATCAGCCTATGGGACACTCTATCGGTCATGTCACTCGCCCTAGAAAACAGCCTCAGAGCTCGACGTACATCTGCCTCGCTGCCTCGGTCTGGTACTCGTCCTTCACCTTGGGCACGAGTCCCTCGGTTGCGAGGAGCCTGTACTGGTTTGTGTACCTCAGGTCGAAGTTCCTCACTCCGAGCTCCCCGAAGATGGACCTTGTCAGCACGAAGCTGTCTATCTCCAGCCCAAGATTCAGGTTGTCAAGGCTCTTCTTTATGCCGTCGAAGCATGTCCCGTTCCTCGCACTGGCTATGATCACCCCGCCGTAAGGGTCGAAGTGGTCTGCCATGAACGTGTACGAGCCTAGCTTGTGGTTGTCCATCTTGACCATGTGCTCGAACCACCTGTACCTGTTCTTCTGGAACCTCTCGTGGTCTACTATGCTGTAAGAGATTATGCCGGTGAAGGCGTTGTCCGGATTCCTCATGTGTATCGTTGTCCTGTTGACTATGCCGTAGTCTATCAGGGTCTTGTATATGTACGTTATGGTGTTCTTGTCCATGTCAAGCCCCTGCGAGAGCTGGCCCCTCGAGTCGTTGTTCAAGGTAAGGAGCAGCTTCTTGTACTTCTCCGGAAGCTTGAACTGCTCTATCAGCTCGTTCCTCAGCGGGAAGAAGCCCAGGGTCTTGTTTACCGGGTTTATCCTTATCCTCATCTTGTAGCCCTTTAGGCTCTTGTGCAGGTTGTGCAGGAAGAAGTTCAGCTCGTTGTGGTCTCTGGCCACGAGATACATGAAGAGGTCGTACTTTCCGTAGAGCGCCGAGACGTTCTGCGGTATGTAGGAGTTTCCAACAGCCTTCACCAGCTCCGCGTCGCTAGGCTTCTTCTTGCCCAGGAACTTGACGAATCCGACGTACTCGGTGAATCCTATCTGGTGTATGTCCAACTGCCTGAACTCCCTCTTCTGCATCCACTTGGTGGTGTAGAGAAGTTCGTGCTTCCAGAGCTCCTCGAGGTTTATCTCCGGAACGAACCTCACGTCGTTCCTCTCTATTATCGAGTTGAGCTCGTTGAAGACCGTGGTCTTGCTCGCATTGGACTTCTCCGCCATGGAGCTGAGGCTCTGCCTTGCATCCATGCTGAGCTCCCTCAATATCGTGTTCGCTATCTTCTCCTTGTACTCACTATTTGCTGCTTTCGATCTCGCGCTAGAACTTGGGGTTGGGTGGGTCGCCATTGTCTCACAGCTTTAGAATTTCACGATTTAGTGGTTAAATTTTCTCATATTTAAATCTAAATCTTTTTGGCAATATTATCAACTCTTTTGATTATTTTGTAACATGCCTCCGACGGAGCGCAACCCCGCCGAAAATATCTTGCGTTACAGGAGAGCGATTTATATACTTTGCCTTCTATCTAAAGATCAATTAATGAAAAGTGACCTGGCATGATAAACATAAAGCTCTTCAAGGACTACGGCCTCAAGGGATACACGCTTCTCGAGGGATTTCCGGGCGCCGGCCTCGTCGGATCGATGGCCTGCAGCTACATAATCGAGAAGTTCGGGATGGATTACATAGGCTACATAGAGAGCGACTTCTTCCCTCCGATATCAACCATACACAACGGGGTGCCGATGTTCCCGGCCAGGATATACAAGGATGACGGGGCCAAGATGATCATAATAATAGCCGAGTTCACCATCCCTTCAAACGTGATATACCCTCTCAGTTCAGAGATACTCGCATTCGTCAGGAAGTACGGGATATCGAGGATCGTGTCCATAAGCGGCATGCCTTCTGTGAAGCCGACCCCTGCCCTTTACATTTCGTCGCCCGACCCTGCAATCATAAAGAAGGCGAGCAGCGTTGGGATAAAGCCGATTGCCGAGGGCGTCATAGCCGGCATAAGCGCGATACTCATAACAAATGCCGTGCAGTACAGGATACCGATGGTGAACCTCCTTGTCGAGGTGAACCCGCAGGTGCTTGATCCGAAGTACGCCGAGATCGCGATAGGGGGTCTCAACAAGCTTCTGAACACCAACATAGACCTCAAGGACCTTGAGGAGGAGGCGAAGGAGGTTGAGGCCAGGATAAAGAGCCTTATGAAGAAGGTGAAGGAGACGCACACGGCAACGGAGAATGCAGCTGAGGCCACGGGGCCTTCGATGTACGCATGAGCCTGTGATCTTGATCTGCAGGGGTGGCAGAGCCTGGAATGGCTTCTCGGCCACGGAAATTGCGCAGGACTTAAGATCCTGTGGCTTAGCGCCTTCGTCGGTTCAAATCCGACCCCCTGCAATTTACCCGGGAGACAATGGAACTTAAGGAATTCAATTTATTGGGCAGCGAGAAGAATCTGATCGACGAGGGCAAGAAGGTTGCCAATGTGAAGACCAGCGTGAAGGTGGACGGATGGAGCATAGCGCAGAGTGAGATGGAAGTCGAATTTACCTATCTTGCGCGATACCTGGGCACAGAGACGGTGATCAACACCCCCGAGATAGCGCAACTGACAGTGAAGGGAAGGCTCAAGCTCTCAATAAGCCCGCGGGAGGAACAAGAGATAAACGAGTACAAGGCTTCGCAGGATGCTCCCCGGAACAACTTCGTGGGGATAAGCAAGTTCAGTTCCAATTATGCGGCATTGACTCTCCCGCGCAACTACACTATAGAAATATCCAGGTTTGCAGACGAGAAGTGCAAATCGCTCGCTGTCGAGGTGCTAAATTCTATAAACGTGCCGTCGCAGTAGAGAAGTCAGCGCTAGATATATTAATAACGGTCTGTACAGATATAAGCTAACAATGCCCCTGTAGCTCAGTAGTAGAGCGCGTCCTTGGTAAGGACGAGGCCGCGAGTGCAATCCTCGCTGGGGGCTGCCCGTAGACAGACCGACGACAAAAATAATGATCCAATGGTAAAAACACACGAGGGTTTCGTTAAAGTAGACAAGGGCAAGATCTGGTATAAGATTGTGGGAGCCGGAAATAAAGCACCTCTCTTGGTAGTTCATGGGGTCCGGGTATGCCCCATGATATGCTAGAACCACCTCTTTCCGAGCTGTCTGGATCAAGGAAAGTCATATTTTATGACCAATTGGGTTGTGGTAACTCTGACTGGCCAAAAGATAGATCATTATGGAAACTCAGCAGGTTCGTTGATGATTTAGAACGTGTGATAAGTAACCTGAAGTTAAAACGCTATCATCTTTTAGGGCATTCGTTCGGCACCACTCTGGCTACGTCATTCGCATTGACAAAGCTTAAAGGGATGGAGAGTCTTATATTGTCAAGTCCATGCCTCAGCGCAAAAGTTTGGGAACACGAAACGACAAAACTTCTGAAGTTGCTTCCTAAAAAGGCTCAAAAAGCCATAGCCGATTATGAGAAATATGGCAAGAACAAGAAAGCATACGATCAGGCATATAAAGAATACTGGGCCCGCTTCCTTTACAAGAGCGAAAATATACCAAAGCTATACTGGAAATTAAGGTCAAGATACAAGAGAAAGATCAATTACGAGGTTTATAACACCATGTGGGGGCCAAACGAAATCAAAGCTACGGGCAATATGGCGGGTTTTGATCTCTCAACGAGGTTACACGAAATAAAGGTTCCTGTACTGCTATTGTGCGGCCGTTACGATGAATCAACCCCGGAATCAACAAAATATTTCAAAAACTTATTCCCAAACGCCCAGATGAAGGTTTTTGAGAGAAGCGCACATATGACATTCTGGACTGATAGAACGGAATTCATCAAAACTGTAAGAATATTCCTAAATAAGGTGGGAAAATGAACAAAAAGATGTTGGTGGACTGCAGACTCGCCTACTAGGCCCTCACCAGGGCCCTGAGTCCCAAACCAGTAAGTATTTATACTTATTTTACATAATATACTTGTGATTGGATGACCAATATGACATTGGCAGTACCTGAAGATCTCATGCAGATAATGAAGAAACATAAGGAGATAAAATGGAGTGAGGTGGCAAGGGAGGCAATGTGGGATAAGGCCAAGAAACTTGAGCTTATGGATAAACTGCTCGCAAAGAGCAGACTTACTGAGAAGGATGCCTTAGAGATAGGTGCTAAGATAAACGAAGCCGTCGCAAAAAGGCATGGTCTTCTATGAAACTTGTAGTGGATGCAAACGTAATAATTGCCGCCCTAATTAAGAACGGCAAGTCGCGTGAGATATTAGCGAGCGGCAAGTTCAAGTTTGTTACTTCTGATTTTGTCAAAGAAGAAGTGCAGAAGTACATACCCCTAATTAAGGAGAAATCGGGTATGGATGACCATACCCTAGAAGTGTTAACTGCCTTGATATTCGAGGAAATAGAAACTATCCCAAGAATTGAGTACGAAAAGGAGTTGAAGAAAGCAGAAGAGATAATGAAGGAAGATCTCAAAGATTCAACCTATGTGGCATGCTACTTGGCACTGAAATGTGATGGCATCTGGACGCATGATCCCCATTATTATAGAAAACAGGCGATAAAACCATTCAGAACGATAGATTTGGTAAAATTTTTGGGGTAATAGATCCCTCCGCATCTGTAAGAGAATACTCCAGATTGCCTTAAGCTCGCTGGGGGGCTATCACGTGCAATAAGCCCGCCTCTCATCCTCAAAGACAATGCATAAATAAGGCGAAAGACACAATTAACTCATTGTGATAGCATGCCAAGAGCTGTTGTCGGCCACTCCATCGTGAAGGACGTTTCCGAAGCGCGTGAGGTTATAGATAAGCTCTCTGCGCGATTCTATGCTGCAAAGTCCAGCTCACATAATCCTGCATTCGATGGAGACATGTGCGCGCTATATGCGACATCGGCAGCAGAGATCGCCGAAAAGATATGCGAGGTGTCTAAGATATGGGGCGTATCGCGGTTGCCCAGCGAAGCCGGCATTGTCGGGCCTAGGTACTATAAGGATCAGGCTGACGTGCTTCGCGAATATGCTGATGACGTAAAAGGCATGCTGCGGCTCAACTCCACAAACGGTTCCCTGGTTCCGTCAGAAATTGTGATGGGCCACTTTAAGCGCATTTCAAGGAGTTAGTTTTTCCGGCAAATGAAACCGAACTAAACCGCAAGCTTAAAGTTGGGGGATGGGACAAATAAGTAAATATGGATGTCGGGTACTTCTGGGCACTGGCAATATTGCTTGTGGCGCTATTCCTTGTAGTGGTTATAAACAATGCCCGCTCAAGTTCGGCCCTGGGCCAGCAAGCCACTAACATGACGGATACGCACTCGGAACCTGCCATACAGCCTTCGACTCATCCAACGACGTCGATCTACACCCTATTTGTCACATCGCCGCAGTCCGGCGGCCCGATGATAATACTGCCTCCTGTTACGTCACAATCGACAAGCTCCACAATCAATACCACATCCACGGTGCCCCCTTCGCAACTGCCCACTACATCCCAATCGACCACTATCCAGACAACGCTTCCAACCACGCTTCAGACTACGACAACGATACCCTCAACGACCATGACAACCACTACGATTCCAACCACGTCGATCCCGGGTACAACCACTTCCACGACAACCGCCACCACCACGGCTCAAACGACAACCACCACCCAACCCACGACCTCTACAACCACTGCTCCTCCGACAACCTCTACAACCACCACATCGACTA
>JAJYFQ010000040.1 GCA_021785375.1 Microcaldota archaeon
CGGAAGTGGGTCCGCCCGATCCCTCTCTATTGATAGAAAAACGTATGAACCTTCCGCATTAGCGGAAGTGAGGGCCATTTACGTTGACAGATGGCCAACTACTGAATTATCAAAAAATGCGGGAAGCCACATTAATTTTTACTGCGCTTTTTACTTTTGTTTGATCCAGGCCAGCATACCGGGCATGGGCCCTTGCCATAGCAGACGTGGCCTCTGCCGCAGATCTTCTTTTGCCCATACCGCTTAGTTGATGTATTGATTTTATATCTTACTCGATTGCCGGCCTGTAGTACAGGAGCACATTCCCGGACTTGAATCTCCTTGTCTTGACCAGTTCCAGGTCCAGCTTTCCGTTGTATCCCTTGAATATCGGGGTGCCTTGGCCTATGGTGACTGGATTTATCATGAACCTGAACTCGTCGATAAGGCCGGCCTTGGCGAATGACACGGCTATCTCCGACCCGCCCACCCAGATCCCCTTGCCCCTCTGCTTCTTCAGCCTCATTATCTCATCCGGGTCGAACTTGTGAGTCAGCTTCACGTTCTTCCAGTTCTCCTTCTCCTCGACTTTTTCGAGGGTTCTGGAGAATACGACCTTTGAGGTGTTGTTGATCAGGTATGCGATCTCGCGGTTCTCCCTTGACATCTTTGGGTCCTTCGCCGCATTGGGCCAGAAGGACTCCATGAGCTGGTACATCCTTCTCCCGTAGAGGAAGAGGTCGGCTTCCCTGAGCTGCTCGAGTGCGAACTTGTTGAACTCGTCATCGACGTTGTGCCACGAGAGGTCGTGTTTGGGCCCCTCAAAGTATCCGTCGATGCTCAGCATCATGAAGAGGTATATCTTCCTCGTCCAATCCCCCATTAATACATGAGCGCGTGCAGAATAAATACCGATCGGTATTCAAGTGCACTCAAACCCACCATAACTGCACGAGACTGAGTTGGGGCAGCTGGGGGCGCAGGAGTACCCTGCGATGGGCACATGGTAGCACTGGTTGCAGTTGTAGTAATTCCCCGTTATCGAGGTTGTCGAGGTGCTGCTCGTGCTTGACGTAGTGGTTGTCGAGCCTGTGGAGTTGTACGGAGGGAAGACGTATGCCGCAAGCACGGCATAGGAGAAAAGGGCCTTCGTTGTGGTGAAATTCGCGGCGTAGGTGCCGGAAGGCTGTGATGGGCATACTGCCACGAATGCGAATGGCTCCTTGCCGTTGTTCTGGGCGATAATCTTTGGAATGCATCCGTTGGGAACCATGTAGGCCGTTATATTGTCAAGGCCGCCGTCAGCTCCGGCGATTACCACGAACGAATTGTCCGCTACCACGTTATAGGTCAGTCCGATTGTGTTGCTTGCCTGGCTCTTCGTTGTGATGGCAGGTGCCACATTGTCCGCAACGCCTATTCCAACAAACGAGATGTTCGCCACGCCGTATGTCTTCAAGGAGCAGACATTGCCCGACTGATGGCCTATCCCGCTCCATCCGGCTGATATGTCCTGTGTCCAGGACCATGAGGAGAGGGTGTAATTTGTCACTCCGGCCCCGCAGATGTAGTATCCGAGCCCCGCAGGCAGTGTCAGATTAGCCTGCGCGTTAGAGGCGAAGGCCCCATTTACCCCATAGTTTATCGTTGCGATTACTGTTGTAGTGATTGTTGGTGTGGTAGTGGCGCTTGTGGTGCTGGCCGTGGCGGTGGAGTTACTTATGGCGGTCGTTGCAGTAGTGCTTGCCGGCCTTATTGTACTGATTGACTGATTTAGGGTTGTCGCGGAAGAGGTTGTTGCAGGGGTAGAGGTGGGTGCGGCCGTGCTTACCGTGACGGACGGGTTGCCGGCAGTTTTGTGGGTTGAAGTGGAGACGTAGAACACTCCGGCTGCAGCTATCCCTATAAGTACGAGAGCCGCTACGACATTAATGGCATCCATGGGATTATACCATTCACTTTGTCGCGACCTTGAAGTTGTTCACTCCGTTTCCGCTGACCTGGCCAGGCTGAGAGTCTCCCGAATAGAAGTATAGGGGCCATCCCTTGTACGTGATCTGTTTGGATCCGTCACTCCTGGTTATGGTGGCGAAGCTCGACGCGTTGAGCCCGGCCTGGAGCACAAGGCTTGCGGTATAGAAAGGAGGCCATGCGCTAGCACATCCTCCGGTGCATGCACTTGTGCCGGTGTTCTGAGTGTCGCCTCCGTACGTGTAGAGCGTGTATCCGCTGGCGTTTGCAAGATACTGGCCGTAGGTGGAGCTGTTCTCCAGCTTCACGGTGTATGCGGTTGACGCGGTTGTTGGAGCTGCAGCAGTGGTTGTTGAGTTGCTGCCAGATGCCGTTGTGGGGGCCATGGTGGTTGCCGCTATGCTAGTGCTTGCTGCCGTGGTAATAGATGGCGGTACGCTCATGGTATTAAGATAGTACGCAGCTCCGGCTATCACTATAATCAGCACTATCACTCCCCCTATTATTCCCGTCTTGTTCATTCAATCACCATCAATACTTCTTCGAGAATGACCAGTCGATGTATAGCCATATCAGGTCCGCTACCAGTATCACTATGCCAAGCGCCGTCCACAGGGCGTCGTAGTATGCCCCCCATCCCGCGTAGCTCGTGTACATCCAGTAGAGGTCGGCTATGAGGATTACTATTCCCATCAGCAATGCCAGCATTGACTTTACGTTTCTTGCCATCCAGATCCCATATTTACATTGGTAGTCAACGCTTAAAAAGGATACCTTACGGTTCAGTGGAACGCCCGGCCTTCGGAGAGCATGGCCACTATAGCCCGATCTTCTCCTTCCTGCGGGCCTTGCCCATCTCCAGTCGGCCTTCGCGACTTCTATCTGGACCATTCCAGTGTCCTTCATCCTCCCCTCCCTGATAAGCCGCTCTGCGTGACCCGTGTTGAGTTTCGACCAGATGCTCCCGGGCGCCTGCGCGGGCAGAACCCCACAACACGGATATTTCATCGTATGACTTTGCCTGGCCTGTCATCCAGCCGTAGCAGAGCGCGACATCGAGGGCCTCCGGGCCCTTCATGTATATTCTCCCATGTTGGCTTAGCCTGCATCCGATGCCGCGCGTCTTGAATGTGATGTTACTGGCGTGATATACTTCTGCTACGCATTGCCATATATACGATTAGGTTGCAGTCGTATCGTATGATCATAAAAGTCAGGGTCGTCCCGAACTCAAAGTCAGAGTCCGTGCAGAAGACCGGAGAGGAGAGCTACAAGGTCAAGGTGAGGGAGAAGGCACTTGAGGGAAGGGCAAATGAGGCGGTGGTGGAGGCACTTGCCGCTTACTTCAAGACAAAGAAGTCAAATGTCTCCATAGTAAAGGGCGCGGCGAGCAGGGACAAGGTTGTTGGGTTAACTCTCTGAACACACGACAGGGCATCAGACGCTGTTCGCTACTCCTGTTGCGATGCTGAATGGGAACTTACCTGCCTGTACCTGCGCCAACGTCGAGTAGGTTGTTGCATTCAGGACGATGACGTAGCCAGGGTTCTGGCTTCCTGAAGGGCTTCCGGCACCGTTTAGCTGCTGCTTCTGGACCTGCGTGTTCTTTGTACCCCCTTTCCGTAGTTTGCTACGTACGCATACTCGCCGTTTGGAGAGAATGATACCGCTGCGGTGTTGGTGGCCTCCAGTATAGACGAGTCTGCTTCATTGTTGAAGTATTGACCACAGGGATGGCGCTTCCTATCGATGTTGTTACGTATATGAAGCTTCCCGGGGTCGAGACCGCGACCCCTCCGGCCCTGCCATAAAGGGATATCGTAGCAGCGACCTTCCTTGACGTGAGGTTGACGATCGGGGTTGAGTTCGTTCCCCCGGAAGGGGTTTACCGTGGAGAGGTACTATGTGGTGATGACCACCCACAGGTGGGGCGGGAATGTTGCCGGAGGGAATTGGGACAGCGATGGATCGAAGATGGTGGTCAGCAACGTGTGGATAAGGCAGGGATTGTTTTGCGGCACAGGCATCGCGTCGGACACCATATGCTAAATAACCGAACGGCCATATAGTATCCGAGAGACATGAGGGTCATCATAGGCGGAACGTTCAACCATCTGCACAGAGGCCACATCGCACTTATATCAAAGGCCTTTGAAATAGGAGACTACGTCTATATAGGCCTTACCACGGACAGCTATGCCAAGTCCATGAGGCATGGCGACGTGGTACTGGGTTATCAGGCGCGCAGGAAGGCCGTCGAGAGGCTGGCGAGAAGCCTTGGCAAGGAGTTCGAGATTAACCCGCTTAACGACAGGTTCGGACCGGCGCCCACAGGGAATTTTGATGCCATCGTTGTGAGCGACGAGACCTTCCCCGTCGCCGTTGAGATAAATGCGGAGAGGAGGAAGAGCGGACTTAAGCCGCTCTCGATAGTGAGGATCCCTACGGTGATGGCCGCAGACTCTGTGCCCATCTCGAGTTCGCGGATACGCATAGGGGAGATAGACAAGGAGGGAAACCCCCGACGGGAGGGAACTGACTGTCGCGAGTGACATCCTCCCCGGGCTAAAGCCCGGGGCTTCCCTTCAGACCAGGATTTCCTGGACCAAAGGTATGTTCTCGCTTCGACGGTCCCGCTTTTGCATCCGTTTCCGGATGCAAAGAGGCAGGATCTCCACGAGCTTGAATTCCCGCATGCCCTGCGGTACTCCTGTGCAGTATATTCCTTGCCGCGTTTATGTCCCTGTCGACCCGCAGTCCGCACACTGCGCAGGAGTACGTCCTCTCGCCGAGGGGAATCGCCCTGACCGCACCGCACGCACTGCACATTCTCGTCGTGTCCCTCGGATCTACCGGGATGATCCTCATGCCGGCATCCTCCGCCTTGTATGAGAGCACCTGTATGAACCTGTTCCAGGCTGCGCCGTTTATCGACCTTGCGAGCCTGTGGTTCTTCAGCATATTCTGTATGTGGAGGGCCTCGACGGCGAAGGAAGTGTGGCCCGACCTCACCAAGTCGTTTGCAGTCTTCTTGGCAAAGTCGTCGTTCTGCCTGTTCACCTTCCTCCAGGCGTCATGCAGCCTCTCCCTTGCCTTCTCCCTTCTCCTCGACCCCTTATGCCTCCTCGCGACGACCTTCTGCCAGTGCGAGATCCTCTTCTCCTGCATTTTGGCGAAGTCCGGTTTCTTTATCTTAGCGCCGTCTGAGAGAACCGCGAAGTTCCCCATTATGTTCTCCCTGTTCATCAGCCCAAGGTCTATTCCGACAGGGTTGGCATTCTCTATCTTTTGGGCCGTCGACTCACTCGACGCTGAAACGATGGCATAGTACTCATCCCCGTCGCGCTTTATCGTAAGGGTCAGTGTCTTCCCGACGATCTCCCTGTGCATCTCCATCCTCATCGTGCCTATCTTCGAGACGCGCAGGACGTCTATCCTGTTGTGCCTCTTCGTCTTTGACTCGATGGAGAATCCGAACTGCGGGTAGGTTATCGACGAGTATCTTCCGTACTTCTTGAACCTTGGGAATCCGACATTGGTCTTCTTTCCGGATCTCTTCTCCCTCACCCTCCTGAAGAAGTTCTGGTACGCCCTCTGCAGCCTCACGAATACGTTCTGGAGGGCCTGCGAGTAAAGCCTGTTGAGTTCCGCATTCCCCTTTACTATCTCTTTCATGAACCTGTTGAATGTAGACTTTGTTATCTGCAGGTTCCTGTCCTTCAGGTACTCCTCCTTCGCCCTCTCGAGGAGTTTGTTGTAGAGGAACCGAGCGAGCTCTATCTGTTCGTCTATCTCCCTCTGCCGCCTGGCGTCGGGGTAGACCCTGAACCTATACGCGCGTATAGATTCCATAGTACCTATTTATGTTGCGAATGTTTATACGCCTTCGCTCCATCCCGCGGCTGAAGCCGCGGGTTTTCCCGCTCAGGCAGTACATCTTATAAATACCTTGGCTGAGCCATAGCCCTATGGCCCGAAGCGCAATGAACAGTATAACGCGAAGGATAAGGAACCATGTCATACCGGCAACGCTCATGGCCCTCTCGCTAGTTGTGCTGGTCTACATCCTCAACTACGTCAATTACGATATAACGGTAGGCATAGGCGCTTCGGCAATCATATTCGCTTCGTTCGCAGGAAGCGCGTTCCTTCTCTTCATGGTCCCGCGCTCGCGCACCGCCAGCATACCGCGGTTCGCGAAGAGCTATGCGATAAGCTGCGTTCTCGGAGTCATCGGGTACTACGTTGTGGGGATTGCAGGGATCTATGCCACGGTCGCATTGATACTCTTCGCCACTGCGATGCTGCTGGTGATTACGGATAGCGAGCACCCGCCCGCAATGTCCATCGCGTTCGCCTTCGTGCTCTTCAGGGTGAGCTATGTTGGGATAATAACGGTGGTGGTTGCCGCGGCGGTAATGATAGCAATACGGGTCTTCCTCGAGAAGGCGGTCTACATAATAGAGGAGGATATAGAGAGGGTCGGGTCCGCCAGAAACAGGCGGCCAGCGGGAAGGAGATAGGCGCTGTCACTCGTGCGGATGCTCATGCTCGTGCTCTGGTTTTGAGAACGCGCCCTTCGTCTCTATGGGTGCGGAATTTGGCATCCAGCGTATCATGTTGAACTCCGCCTTTGTGTCGAGGTTCCTTATAGGGAAGTTGCCGAAGAGCACCCTGTTTATCGATCCGTAGAAGGCCTTCACGCCATGGCGCCTGTACCTCTTCTTGTAGTACTGGATGAGGCGCCTGTATCCGGTATCTTCGTTATCGTACGCTCCGACGAAGAAGAAGT
>JAJYFQ010000041.1 GCA_021785375.1 Microcaldota archaeon
GCAAACGAGCTGAAGAGGGAGATATCGGTGATAGAGCAGGACATAGGGGGCATACGGGGCAACGGCAAGGCACTAGAGGTAAGGATAAAGATCAAGGCAACTGCCGTCTCGGGTGACAGGTCTGATGCCGCAAGGTCCTCTTCAAGGAACATCGAACAGATCGCAAACGCATTCTCCACGATGCTTAATGCTTCATACGAGATACTTAGGGGCGAGGATCTCCTATCGGACCTTGAGGTGTAGAGATGTCATATCAGCTCAGTAGCTCATCCGAACTTTCAAAGCTTCTCATTGTGCCTAGGATAGACGAACAGGGGCTGCAGAGCCTGAAATCAAGGTCGTCGCATGGCATATACATAGGCAATACCAGCAGATATTCGCTTCCCGTATTCCTCTGCTTCGAGGAGCTGATGAATCCCCACGTATTCATAACGGGCATAACCGGGAGTGGGAAGACCTATCTCGCGAAGAGTCTCATGCTCAAGCTATATGCCATACTCGGATGCATAGTCATTGTGATAGACTTCACTGGCGAGTATGGCGAGCTTGCATCCATGTTTACCGGGCTAAATTCTCCAACCTCTGAGGTGGAAGAGAGAATCGACGAGGGAAGGGGAGGCATAGTCTACATAAACCTGAGCAGACTTGACGAAGCCGAGAAGGTCAGAATGGCCATAAGCTTTCTTGATACTGTAGCAAGAAAGATGCGAAAGCGCCGATACAAGGAAGGCAACAAGAGAATATTCGTCGTTCTGGACGAGGCATGGAAGCTCCTGGGAAAAGGCGGATCCCTTGAGATAATGATCAGGGAGGGCAGGAAGTACGGTGTTGGCATGGTTATCGCATCACAGTTAATCGGTGACATAGACGCTCCGTTTCTCAGCAACATGGCAACCGTATTTGTCTTCCGGATTCAGGATAAATTGTCACTCGATCTACTCTCAAAGAATTACTGCCTCCGCATGGACCAATCGGCTGCCATGCAGAACCTTGGTGTTGGAAGCTGCTTTGTCATTCAGCTTAACAGGTCCAATTCACGTGACTCCTTCCAGATATCACGCGTGGTTGGGGCAAAGCTGGGAAACATCGCAAAAATATTTCTGGGAGATAAGATGAACATAGAGATAACTTATGGGGAATTGGATGAACTTGTAGGGAGACTGTGCCGGGAGAGCCGCGGGGCCGAGATCATCTCAAGGGTCAGGGAGAGCGGATCAATCAGGATTGATCGGCTGATACGGGACCTGATTGTTGCCGGTGCTGACAGGAGAAAGATACTGGACTCCTTGAAGCGGATCGGCATAGGGGAGTCTGACATGGCGGACGCTTTCGCTAATGCAGTAAAGGAGGTGGGTAATGACAATGAGAGATGAGAATGGGTATCTGAGGGGCAGGATGCCTGTAAATGCAAAACTTCTTACCAGTATGTCAGCTGTGAAATCCCATCTTAATGGGTATCCAAACCTAAGGCTAATCAAAAGGGGCAGCGAGCTCCATTTCCTGATAGGAGGCGAGGGTGAACCGGACAAGTTCTATATCGCCTCCTTTGGAAGGGAGCACGTAGCACTTGAACTCTTCTCAAAGATATCTCCGATATATCTACTCCCAGAAGCTCTCCTGCGCATGCTGAGCATTTTATCCATGGTCTCGTCAGATTACGAATTCGATGTCAGATCGCTCTTCCCCTACCTCATCGAAGTAATTGCGAGTCAGAACATACGATACTGCCTAGAGAGGCTCGATACAGGCAGGCTGGAGAACCACAGCGACATTATACTTGCGAAGAGAATAAGGTCACTGCTGGAGAGCAATATTCGGCTCTCAAAGGATCTCGAGTCAACAAAGTTACGGCTCTCAAGAATTGCCGCATCGTTCATAGTGAACAGGTACGGCTCCTCCGCCGGAATCGAAGAGATATGCAATGGCCTTGGCATGTCAGAGAAAGAGGCCGATAGCATTCTCGATTTCATGCCGGAGGTGGGCTACAGGGCAATAAGGTCTAATGGCGGCAAGTTCAATCTGGTAAGAATATGACCAACTTCTATGAGTACCTACTGCAGTTCCTTCCAATCCTTATTGGCGGAGTCATGATGCTTGCACTTAAATCGCTAAGGCTTGCCAAAAACAAGGTCACTATAGACACATTCGCCGGTACGGTTTCTTCCGCGAGCAGCGAATTGGGAACAGAAACTAAAGAAGTTACCGACCGTTCAATGTCCTGGAAAGGATACATCTGCGAGTCAGATGATGCCGCTGAGGCTATGTTTGAAGAGATCCTAAGGGGCGATATGATAGTGAATTGCCTATTCGGCACCCGATCGGGCCCTGCCGGCACCAAGCCCATTGCCTTATCAAAGCTTGGGATTGGAGACCTAAAGACTATTGATCTAATGGACTCAAAATGGGAAGGCCAAGCCCCTCTCCGGCTCTTCGTAAGAAATGGATCCGACCTCCTGTCCAGTCTAATGAAGCCCGGAAAGAGGTCGGGACTGCTTCTCGCCTATATGGCGGACTCCAGGCTCGAGCTTTTTGGTGTTGGAAATGAATTACATAGGAAATACGATTGAAATCCTCTTCATTGCAAGCGCAGCTATCGCAGCAGCTACAATAGACCTCATAATAGCAAGATACATAGTCACGCGAGGCGAGTTCTCAACCGAAATTCTAAAGAAGTCCTCCGGTTTCATCACACTCTTCTTCATAATACTCATAATAAAAACGGTGATATAAACGGAGCTCTCCGATCTCTACAGATCTAATGCCTCGGTTGGCGGCCATATCGCGATGGGCATAGTCTGCCTTGGCCTGGGATCACCTGCCTTTATCCTGTCAGAATCAGTTGGAACTAATCCCATAGCGGCCGCTATCCTAACGCTTTTCTCCGCTGCCCTGATATTCGCACTGATAAAGAACCACCGAATTTCTGAATACAGGGCATCGATAATCACGCTTTCTCTGCTCAACCTGATAATCGTACTGCTCTTCTTCCTCTCCACAAAGGGGTACCTGTTATGAAATCTCTCATCCAGTTGGAGGTTGTCGCGATCCCTTCGGATTTCAGCCAGCGAAAGCTGGTCGACTCAATGTTGGGGGCACAGTTCCTGCTCTGCCATTCCCTTCGTGATTCGAGGACCTTCATATTGTCCGATGTGGAAGAGGCGTGGTCGCGGCTCGGTCTGGGAATTCCCGGACTCAAGCTCGTACGGTCTGGTCATGTCATCCCTGGCCTTACAAACTTTGTATACATGACCGGAGTGATCGGCGGCACTTCGGACAAAAAAGACGAGAATGTATCTGTCCTAAAGGATGTCTATGACATATTCAAGGGAAGCGACTCCACGTTACTGGTCTCTTTTGCCCCCATTGATCCATCAGCAGTAAAAGAGGTGCGCCGCAGGGTTGAGGATGCCGCAAGCAAAAAACGATTGAGGCTTACAAAGAGCTTCAGCAGCAAGGGCGGGGCGTCAAACTCATCGGATTCTGTCCAGATGGAACTCTTTTACGGTTCAGGAGAGCAGCGTCTCCTGCTCTCCCTTATCGGAATGCTCAATGATATCCCGCTCAATAACCGGGCATGCTACAAGGTCGCCTTCATCGCGTCCGGCACCTCTGCCGACAAGATAGCAGACTATGTGAAGTCAAGGGTCTTGATCCTAGAAGAGAGGCACTTAAACGAGACTACGGCCGAGCGGCTCTACGACTTTACAAGGAAGTCTGATGCCGTGCCATTTCCTTATGGCATCGCATCTCGCCTTATTGAGTTTTCGGGGACAGTTGGCACGGAGATGCTTATAGGGGGAAGCTATCGTCACACCGCAGGCACAATAGAGGTAGGCGAGTACCTCACCGGATCCGTTTCAGCCAGCCACGAGAAGGTGAGACTTGAGGGATCTGTATTCAATCTCGGGACGGTAATATCTGGGGTTCCGGGAACCGGGAAGACCACCGCAGCAATGAATCTAATGAGTGGCATAAGGAAGGCCTCTGGTTCAAGAATAGTTGTCATATCGCCTACGGGGGAATGGAACCTGCTGGGAAGGGAGCTCGGCGCAAGGGTGATAAGGCTCTACAGCTCTGAGGAGAGGTTCAATCTGTTCAGGTGTGACTCCGGGATAAACATCGAGAAGTTCTACGAGAATCTTGCAATGCTCCTCGCCTCAGCCTCGAACGTTGGACCATACAAAAACTCCATGGAGAAGAGTCTCCTCTATGCATTCCAGAAAGCATACTCGTCTACCAGGGCCCCTGATCCTGTTGGACTCTATGCGGAGATAGAGAATGCGGTCGTGGAACAGCATGGCAAGAGGATCGGGCAGAGCATTAGCTACACAAAGCACGGCGAGAACATAATGGCAGGGCTGGAGAGCCTCAGGCTCATGCTCTTCAAGGAACAGTTTGCCTACCGCGAGGGCATTAACTTCGCCGAGATCATGGATCACGGCGTCGTATTCGACCTATCGGAAGTGAGCAACAACATGAAGCCGTTCTTCTATGCCCTGCTGCTCAACCAGGTGTACAGCATCGCCGACTCGTTCGACGAGATGGGAAACGACTCGTTGAGGCTGGCAGTGTGCCTTGAGGAATCGCAGCTGGTCTTCGGAAACGAAGACATGTCGGCGGCTACGATGGACCTGAAGCAGAGGATACAGGACTTCAGGAAGAGGGGCGTGGGACTAATCCTGATCGCCCACAGCATAGCCGAGATAAGCATCGGTGTGCGAAGGCTCTGCCAGACAAAGATGTACTTCAGGCAGAGCTCCGACACGGCAAAGGCCGCATGCAGCGACCTCCTGTTCAACTCCGGGGATGAGGATGCGATAAGGGACAAGCTGAAGTCCCTGCCCCAGGGTGTATGCGCACTTAGCTATATCGATATCGAGGACACCATGAGGATACCGCGTAAGTCGATATTCATCAAGGCCTCGCAGTACATTCCTGCTGTGCAGAAAGCTGAGGAGCCCCGCATGACCGACAGGCATACGGCGGATACCGCCGTGACCATTACCGACTCCGAGTCTAAGCCAAAGCCGCACGCCAGGGTCGCAGTGCTTTATGTGGGCGAGATTGTATACCGTGGCGAGACTGACGACAGCGGCCGCGCGGAGATCCACGGATTGCTGCCTGACAGGCCGTATAAACTGCACGTTTATGGGGCAAAGAAGAAGGACCTGAAGGCGTTCAGGATATTTGGCGGAAGATCCAACCCGATAATAATATAATTAAAGATAAAAGAAAACATTTAAATATATTGAGATGTAAATATATGTATATGTCAAAGACGATAACGATAAGCGTTGATGAGAAGATCGACAGACAGTTCAGGGAATATGCCCGGTCCAAGTACGGAAAGCGAAAAGGGCACCTTAGAAAGGCCTATGAGGAAGCCTTCGGTTTGCTGCTTAATAATGGAGAGCAGGAGCGCATCAGATCCGAGGCCCTGGAGATGCTACATAAGGGGGTCAAGGTTAAGAGATACTGGAAATTCAACAGGGATGAGGCGCATGAGCGATAAGATATTATTCGACACAAACATACTCCTATATGCGTATGTTAATCACGAGCCGGCAAAGTGGAAAGCCTGCAATAAGTTAATCGAAGATGTGTTTAACGGCGATAAGCAGGGCGTAATATCAAATCAGATTCTGGGCGAGTTTGCAAACGTCATGATTAAGAAGATGGGTGCAGACGTTGGTGAGGTAAGCAGAATCGTGGACGAACTGATATCCTCCAAGAACTGGCTTAAACTAGACTACACCACGCAAACTCTCAAGAAAGCATTAATCGACAGCGATATGTATGGCTCCCCGTTTTGGGACTCTGTTATTGCCGAGACGATGAAGGAAAATGGGATCGTGGAGATAATAACTGAGAATGCAAACGATTTCAATGACATTCCGGGGATAAGAGTGACGAATCCTTTCAAATCCTGAAGTCTACCACTTATTCTCAACAAGCCTCTTCTGATTCCGCGCCCTCTTCAGGAGAGTGCTGTTCTTTATCCACTCGCTCGGGGGTATGGCCATCCTGGCAGATACGAACTGGAGCGCCTGATCAAGGGTGTCGAAGTTGACGGGCTCGGTCCTAAGTGTTTCGCGCACATGCTCCCTCACGTTCCATACGCCCATGGGCATTATGTAACCCGGATGCGCCTCCCTCAGTATGACTACCTTCGCCTGGCCCCCTATCCTGTCAAGCAGTTCCGAGGAAGCGAGCCTCGCCGCGTAATAGCAGCCTCCGATCTCAGCGTACTTCGACCTGCCTTCAAACGCCTCGTACGATGAGTATATCGCTATATCCCTGCCATCAGGGTTCCACGTCGTGTTGGGGTACCACGCCTCTACGAGCTCATACTCCCAAGATCCGGGGAGCATGATTATCGCCCAGCGGTTGTCCAGGGCCACGTTGTAGAATACCTTTACCGAGTCTATCGGCTCGTACTGCTTGACATCCTTCAGCTTGTACTTTCCCAGAGTGTCGTCGACAGCTGTTATGCTCCACCTTGTTGGGACGAACTTCCTGTTCTTCCCAACGCCGAGGATTCCGGCAGCAAGGGCCTTCTGTATCTTCGAGACGAGCGTTCCCTTGTTGTAGAGCTCCACCATCGCATCGGTGGCAGTCATCGCAGTGTCATGATAAGCATACTCGACATTCGGGTTCGCCTTTATGTTGTCAAGGCGCATGTCGGTCATCCTCGCGCTCGGCCCGTACGGCTGGCTGTTCTCGTCAAA
>JAJYFQ010000042.1 GCA_021785375.1 Microcaldota archaeon
ACAAAGCTATAGGAAGGCAACCTCAATATTCGCGATGTGGATTTAATCATCGCAGCAACCACATACGCAAAAGGAGAAGTACTAAAGACTAAAGATAGTGATTTTGACGTGTTACTTGGCATCTTGGACATAAGGAAAGAACACTGATCAGATCAGTTCCATTAAACTGAAAAAGCAGGGAATCGAACCCTGCTTTTTGTCGATGTAGAAATTTTTCTAAAAATTTGCTCTCAGACGACAAAATTCTGGTAATGGAGGCACAGGGAGTTGAACCCAGCTCTTCACCGTGTAAGGGTGACGTCCTACCGATAGACGATGCCTCCCTTTGCTCTTACCTTGAGTGCTTCCTGCAGAACTCGTTAATCTTATTGATGGAGTACTCTAATATCTCTTTTGTTGGAAGTGCAACCAACCTCACGTGGTTGTCGGCTCCGAACCCCGATCCCCTTGTGAGGAGGACCTGCTCCTCCTCGAGGAGCCGGTGTACAAACTCCCTGTCATCCCTTATCGTCAGCCTGTCCATGTTGAGCCTCGGCAGAAGATAGTATGCCCCCCTTGGAGGAACCACGCGCATGTACTCGCTCTCGTTGATCAACTTTGCTGCGAAGTTTGCCCTCTCCTCGATGGCCCTGACGAATGCGCCGACCTCCCTCTCATGCTCCTTTATGTTGTTTATTCCCTCTGCAACAGCGTACTGGGCCGGAGTATTGACACAGAGTCTCATGGAACAGTAGTCTACCATCTTCTTCCTTATCTGCTCGGACACCTTGTCCTCCCCGGGAACTATGACGAATCCGATCCTGAAACCAGTGGCATCGAGGTCCTTCGACGCTCCGTTGAATATTATGTGCGGCACATCCTCCGCGATCCCCGAGACGCTCGTGAACTTCGCGCCATTGTAGATCACCTCGTCGTATATCTCATCGCTTATCAGGACGAGCCCGTTGTCGTTCGCTATGTCAACTATCCTCTCCAGAACCTTCCTCTCGAGGACCATCCCGGTCGGGTTGCTCGGGTTCGTTATCGAGATGTACTTGATCTTCTTCCCTGACCTTTTGTGATCCTTTATCCTCCTGTCAAGCTCGTCCGTGTCAAGATCCCAGTTCCTGTCCTCCTGGTAGCTCTGCAGTATCGGTTCTCCGCCGAAGACCCGGAATCCGGTATAGCATACGCTGTAGTACGGCCTGAAGAGCACCGCCATGTCGCCAGGGTCGATGAACATCGAGTTCATGAATATGAGGGCCTCGCTGACGCCGTGGGTTATGAAGATGCTGTGCCTGTCGATATCTTCGCTGTACATCCTTTTGTACCTTGCCGCGACGGCATCCCTAAGCTCCGGTATGCCTTCCGGTTCCACGTACGAGGTCCTCCCCTCGTTGAGGGCCTTTATGTAAGCATCGATCATGTATCTCGGGGTAGGGAAGAACTTCGCCGGATCGCCGATATTCAATTTACTGATCTTCTTCCTTTCCGCGGTAAGCCTCTCAACGGTGGGGTTCTCTTCCTCTATCGCGTTCTCAGCGTAATTGCTGAACTTTGAGAGCAGCTCCATCAAATCTACCTAAGGCTCCGTCTCGTCCCTTTTGAATTAGAAAAGGAGCATATCCTATTCACTATAGATAATTATTAACTGTTTGGTTGATGCCTGATTCATTCAGCGGTGCGCGCACCGGTTCCATAATACTGAAATGGAAAATGGCATGTTTTATAAATCCCTAATCTTACATACTCTCGGGTATATAGAATGACAATAGGAATAGATCAAATAAAGCAGACCCTGGACATAATGATGCATCCGGCAAACGCCACAAAGAAGGAGTACACGATAGGTCAGTCGATTACGTGGTACTACAAGCTGGCTATAGTGCCTCTGATAATATCGGCCATAGGCGCCTTGGTGCTTGGCAGCGCCCTCGGCGCACTCTTTTCAATGATTCCGTCTTTGGCAGGACTCGGCCTCGGCGGAGCAATCGCCGGCCTTGCCGTGGTATTCGTAATACTCTACTTCGTGATACTGGCTCCGATAGGTCTCTTCGTGGATGCTGCAATACTGCACTTCTTCGGCAAGTTCGTATTCAGGCAGTTTAAGTCTGACTATGCGCACACATTTGCAGGATTGGTATACGGTATCTCGCCAGAAATCCTCTTCTTCTGGTTGGTCTTCATCCCGATAATCGGCTGGATCATATATGCCGTGGTGGCAATATGGGCTTTGATAGTCTACATATTCGCGCTCTCGAACCAGCAGAAGACGAGCAAGCTCTCCGTTATCGGGGTGCTGGTAGGCACGGTGATCATAATCTGGGTAATAGAGGTCATTATCCTGCTTGCCTTGAGGCTCTAAGCAGAAAGGCCCCTGGCATCTGGCTCGCCGCCTTTGATGCCTGCACGAGATCGTGCAGGTCTTTTTAATCGCACGTAGCGGCGCCTTTACCACTGGTCAGAAGGCCTATCTTCGCATTCCCAGCATCCTCTCAAGCATCTTCAGTTTGGCTGGGACATAACGGGCCTCGAGGAAGTCGAGCTTGATCTTGTCGTCCAGGCGCATGCCCTTTACCATCGAGAGGAACTTCTGAAGCGTTACCTGGCGTATCTCTATCTTCTCTCCCGGATCGAGCTTCTGTTCCGCAACCTTCCTGCAGTCTATCGCCGCGAATAGGTGGAGTGTGTAGAGCATCCTTCCTGTGTATCTGTATTCCTTGATCAGCTTCCACTTCCTGGCAGTCATTCCAGCCTCTTCAAGTAGCTCGCGCTTTGCTGCGTCAAGCGCCTTCTCGCCTTCCTCTATGACGCCTCCCAGCATGCCCGGAGTCCTGCCGAACATCGGCTGCTCCTCGATGGCCATCACGACCTTCTTGCCAACTACTGGAAGGAAGAGCGCCACCGAGGGCCTCTCAATCCGCTCGAAGAGCGCCCAGCTCCCGTCGTAGAGCTGCTGCCTCCACTGGTATGCGGTGAAGGTAACTCCCTTGAAGACCCGCCTCTCCTTTCCCTTTTTCACAAGATCACTTCTCCACCAGCCTTGCCTCCTCTATGAAGTAGGCGCCGCTCACTCCGTTCCACTCCTTCCTGGCCTTGAGTATCTCTATTCTCTTGCCGAACAGCGGCGCGTTGAGCACGAAGCTCTCCGCCTCGCCGCCCTCGAAGAGCATGTTTATGCCGTGCTTCCTGTTGGCCTCCTGCAGCTTCCCTATGACTTCACTGTCTATCCTCTTCCCGAGGAGCGACTCGTCGAGCCCCTCGGCAGAGACCGAAGTTATTATCGCGTCGAAGTCCCTGTCCAGCTCGTTGAGCTCCTCCATTGGGTCGATGTGCCACAGCGGCGCTATGTGCTCTATGCCCATCTTCTTTGCGATGTTGTTTATCCTGTCCCCCTGGTACCTGCTGTACGTCGCGCCTGTGACGAGAACCTCCACGCCGTTATCCTTGAACGCGCGCTCAAGGTCTGCGAGCTCGTCCTCCTTCTTCCCCTCCGTCTCGGCGAAGACCTGCCTTATGCCGAGGGCCTCTGCCTGGAGCTTCGTATGCCTCACGTTGGGATAGTGGAACATGTAGCTGTGAGTGTTCCTGCTGATCATCGTTATGAGCAGGTCTATCTTTACGCCCATCGCAACCGCCTTGTGGAGCGCAAGCGTCGAGTCCTTTCCGCCGCTGTATAGTACCGCCTTTGACATGACCATCCCTTCTGATTAGAAGTAGAAAAACGTTATCTCTCCTGCGACTTCGCCAGCTTCTTCTTGACATGCTTCAGCGCCGAGAATGTGTCCCTGTCTATCTCCTCAAGCCTCATCCTGATGTACCTCTGCTGAGCTATCATTCCAGGAATGACCTTGTAGTCCAGGGCGTTGACCCTCCTCTTCGTCTTGTCGATCTCTAGGACCAGCCTCTTAAGCCCCTGCTCCCTCTGCGCCACGTCTATTATCGAGTTAGTCGCCTGCGTGAACGTCTCGTTGAGGTCGTCTACCGCGAGGCTGCTAGAGAAGAGGAGCTGGCTAGCCATCGAAGAGGACTGCTCCCTCTCTATCTCCGGGATCCTGACACCCATGATGTTCTTTACGCTCATGCCCACGGGGTTCGTCTCACCCATGCGCATAGCGACTGCCTGGAGCTCGAAGTTACCGACGTAAGTCGATGCGGTCTCGACCATCTTGTACGACTCCTGTATCATCTCATTCAGCTTCGACCTGCTCTCGCTCGACTGCCTGAGCACCTTGAGGAACTCGAGGACAAGAATCTCCCTCTTCCTCTTGAGTATGCCGTGGCCCTTCCTTGCCACCACTACCCTTTTCTTGAGGTTTATCAGGTTTATCCTGGTCGGGTTGATTCTCGCCATCACTTCCTACCCTTCTTCGACGGTCTTCCTCTCTTCGGTTTCAGCTCAGGTCTCTTCTCCGACTTCGTCTCGGCCTTCTTCTCTTCCTCCCTTGCCTCAACCTTCTTCTCCTGGGCCTTCGCCCCCTTGTAGTACTTGGCGATGAAGTCCTTCTTGACCCTCGTCAGCTCGTCCTGAGGCAGGAGTGACAGGAGATCCCACCCTATGCCCAGGGTGTCCTCTATCGTCCTCCTCTCGTTGAATCCCTGGCCTATGAACCTGGCCTCGAACTCGTCCCCGAACTTGAGGTACCTCTTGTCGCTCTCGCTCAGCGCCTCCGCACCAACTATGGCGCTCAGGCTCTTTGCGTCCTGGGCCTTTGCGTACGCGCTGTAGAGCTGGTTCGCTACATTGCTGTGGTCCTCCCTTGTCTTCCCTGCCCCTATTCCGTTGTTCATGAGCCTCGAGAGCGATCCGAGCGGCTGTATCGGTGGATAGACTCCCTTGTTGACAAGGTCCCTGCTGCGGAAGATCTGCCCCTCGGTGATGTATCCAGTGAGGTCTGGTATCGGGTGCGTGACGTCGTCGCTCGGCATCGTCACCACGTTGAGCTGCGTTATGCTTCCCTTCTTGCCCTTGATTATGCCTGCCCTCTCGTAGATGCTCGCGAGGTCCGTGTACATGTATCCGGGATATCCTCTCCTTCCGGGAACCTCCTCCCTTGCGCTGGAGAGTTCCCTGAGAGCCTCGGCGTAGTTCGTCATGTCGTTGAGGATGACGAGCACGTGCATTCCCCTGTCATAAGCAAGGTACTCTGCGGTGGTGAGAGCCAGTCTCGGCGTGAGGATTCTCTCTATGCTTGGATCATCTGCAAGGTTGATGAATGCAACCGTCCTCTTCAGCGCCCCCGTCTTCCTGAACTCGTTTATGAAGAACGAAGCGTCGTCGTACGTTATTCCTATACCCGCGAAGACCACGGCGAAGCCCTCGTTGCTCCCCTTGACGTTGGCCTGCCTGACTATCTGCGCGGTGAGCTGGTTGTGCGGAAGCCCGGATGCTGAGAAGAGCGGAAGCTTCTGCCCTCGTACAAGCGTGTCCAGTCCGTCTATCGCAGAGACCCCTGTCTCTATGAAGTCGCTCGGCTTCTCCCTCGCGGAAGGGTTTATGGGTGAACCGTTTATGTCCCTCTTCTCGCTCGCCGCAATGCCGGTGCTGCCGTCTCTCGGCTTTCCCTGCCCGTTGAATACCCTGCCGAGCATCTCCTCGCTGACCCCGAGGTTGAATGTCTCGCCCAGGAAGCTCACTGAGGTCTTGTCGACATTGATTCCGTCGGTAGGACCGAAGACCTGGACCACGGCGAACTTGTCCGTGGTCTCGAGCACCTGGCCCAACCTAGACTCCCCGCTCGGCAGCTTTATCCTTACTACTTCGTTGTACTGCGCGTTCCTCACCTTACTGACCACAACTAGTGGCCCGGCTACATTCTCGATTGTGCTATACTCTATCTCGAACTTCATAACATCACTTCTCGTTTTCCTGCGACGCCTGGTACTCCTTCACAAGGGCCCTGAACTCGGCATCGGTGTCTTCCTTCACCTTCTTTCCTGCCCTCTCAATATCATCCTCCTTCACCCCCTTCAGCCTGGAGATGTCCTCCCTAATCTTCATCTTCATTATCTTGTCGGCCTCGACCTGCGCCTTGAGCGCCTCCTCGGCCTTTGTCCTGAAGTGGAGTATCGCATCGAGGATTATGCTCTGCTTCCTCATGCTGGTGTACGTGTCTATCTCGTCGTACGCATTCTGCACGAGGAAACCCTCCCTTATCATCCTTCCTATCTCGAGGATTATCTTCTCGCTGTCCGGAAGCGCGTCGGCTCCTACGAGCTGCACGATGTCCTTGAGCTCCGCCTCGCGCTGGAGCAATTTCATCGCCGCGGCCCTGTTGGTTACGAACTGCTCGCCGATGTTCTTGACGTACCAGTCCTTCATGCTGTCAAGATATAGCGAATAGCTGTTCAGCCAGTTGACGGACGGGAAGTGCCTCGCGCTTGCTAGCGCCGCGTCGAGCGACCAGAAGGCCTTCACCACCCTCAGCGTACCCTGCGATACGGGCTCGGATAGGTCTCCTCCTGCGGGCGATACCGCTCCTATTATCGTCACCGATCCCATCTCGCCGCTGAGACTCTCGACCTTTCCCCCCCGCTCGTAATACTCTGCGAGCCTCTTAGGAAGGTACGCCGGGTATCCTTCCTCTCCCGGCATCTCTTCAAGCCTTGCCGAGATCTCTCTCATGGCCTCCG
>JAJYFQ010000043.1 GCA_021785375.1 Microcaldota archaeon
TCGGTGGAGTATGAAGTCGAACAGGGAGAACGCGGACCTAGAGCAAAGAACGTAAAGAAGGCATAGCCGGTCCTGCATAATCTTATTATGTCCCTAGCTTAGCCCGCTTCCTGCAGCTTCGTCAAGCACGAACGTGACATCGCTGTGCAGGCGCAGGAATGATGCGGGCACGGAGCTCCCGATCTCGCCATTAACGGCCTTATTCACCGCCCCTGCCTTATCCTCCCCCGACGCAATCAGGATCAGTGACCTTGACTCGAGGATCTCCTTTATGCCCATGGTTATCGCCCTAGTCTTTCCGGCACCATTTCTACGTATGGTATCCGGTGACAGATCAACTATCCTTATCGTTGAGTCCATTGCAGAGCCGGGCTCGTTGAACGCCATGTGGCCGTTCGCACCGATGCCGACTATCTGCAGATCGACAGGCCCGCCCATGGCGTAAGCCTTGCGGTATCGGATTACGGCCTCCTCTTCTGGGAGATCCGCATAGGGAAAGTTTATCCTCTCCCTTTCGATGTCTATGTTCCTGAAGAGGTTCTGCTCCATGAACTGCCAGTAGCTCCCTCCATCGCCCCTTTCCATCGGATAGTATTCATCGAGGTTGAAGGAGCTCTTCCCCTTGAATGAGATCCCTCCGGCCAGGCACTCCTCGGAGATAATCCGGTAGAGCCCGATCGGCGTCTTCCCGGTGGCAAACCCCACCACCCCCGAGGCAGGGAGCTTCTCCCTGAACACCCTGAAAGCCTCCTCGGACATCTGCTCGTAGCCCGTTTCTATAACAACCCTCATGACACCGGAATCAATACGCGCTTTACCTATATATCCGCTTCGCTGCCGCTCTCGAAACTAATTGGACGCGGCTTTGGGGCTGCCAGCACTTATGGATATGTTATCGGCTTTGGAGAGGATTGGTTGTATCCCGATCTGTTGTATCCGCTCTGGTTGTATCCCGACTGGTTGATGCCGCTCACATTGTAGCCCTGAGACACCGTAGTGTACCTTGGCTGCTGGCCCGGCGATGAACCGTTGTGCTGCGTCGAGTAATACACCGCCGCTATAACCACTATAGCGATTATCACTGCTATTATCACGATTGCCGTATTGTTTACCATATGCCCACCAGTGTTTATCCATAACTTCTTTTCCAGAAGGGTATATAAAGATTCTGCGGAGGTTCGGGCTGGGGCTAGAACCATCTACTCTTGCGCTTGCTCTTCCTGGCCTTCTCGAACTCCTCTTCGGTCTCGGCGATCTGCTTTATCTTCTGCGTCGCCCGCTTCGGGTACCAGTACGCTATGTACGACGCGGCAAGCTGCCTGATCCTGGTAGAAAACTTGGAGTATGGTGCGAGCAGGACAGCCGGGACGTGCTTGTATATGCTCATCGGTATCAGGTCGTCCATGGGAAGCTCCATGTAGACCTTGTTCCTGAGCACCTTCTCTATGAACCCCGTGTCTATCTCGAAGGGTTTGTTAGACCTCATGTTCATGACTACGCGGTGCCTGCACTTCAGCAGCTTCAGGGCTATGACCATCTTCATGGTACTGATCACTATCGTGGGCTTTGGAACAATGATTATCAGGCCCTCGTCCATATACCCATTGATGTGCTTCATCAGCCCTTTTGTTATCACAAATGTTCTGGCCATCGCGGGCGTATCGACGATGATGAAGTCGTAGGGCCTTTTGGTCCGGATGCCCGCAGTTATTGCGTGCTTGAGCATCTTTTCATTCACCCTGAACGGCTCCTTCTCTATGGAACAGAGAAGCAGGTCAACGCCGCTCGGCTCGTGTGTTGAGATCGTGCAGGCCATTCCTACCTTGCCCTTGAGAAAGTCTGAGATGTCGTGGATGTGCGGCTCCACGCCGAGCTGGATCCCGATCGTCGGATGGGTCATGTCGCCGTCGACCAGAAGCACCTTGAATCCGTAGCCGCTCAGCGCCACCGCAAGATTTATGGAGATGACGCTCTTCCCGACTCCGCCCTTGTCGGACATTACCATGATGGTGTATCCCGGGTGCTTGTTTTTTTGCTCCGGCATATTTAAAATCAGTATCTCATGGTTAAAAGCCTTTTCTTACGGAGGGCCAGAATTTACATATACTATCATTTTTGATATTGACGTCATCCCTGATACTGACGCCGTCCGCCTCTTTGTGCCGGCACATGTAAAGTTGGCTTACATTTATTAAAAGCCTCTCTGTCTGGAGGGCGATATCTAACACTGCATTATAAACCCAATACTGGCCGGACCATTAACGGGCGACAAGGGTATTATAAGCTCGCGTTCAGATAGTTATTAGGTGGATGATATGGGGAACGACGGAATGAGAGAGGTTACGATAACGCGCACTGTCAATGCGCCGCTCGACAAGGTCTGGAAGGCATGGACCGACCAGGAGACTGTGAGAAGATGGTGGGGTCCGAGAGGCGTCACGAACCCGACATGCGAGTGGAATGCCGCGCCTGACGGAAAGATAGAGATCGTGATGCTGGCAGGCAAGGAGTTGGGTCCTGCCGCGGGGCAGAAATGGCCGATGAGAGGAACGTTCCGCGAAGTAACACCGCAGAGAAGGCTGGTAATCGCAGGCGAGGCGATAGACGACGTAAAGAACGTGCTGATACAGAACGTCATCACTGTTGACTTCGAGAGCGATGGGGATAAGGTAAGGATGACGGTGCACGTTGTCGTAACGAACGCAGACCCCAAGGCCGAGCAGATGCTTCAGGGAATGGGGGCGGGATTCAACCAGCAGACAGACAAGCTGGTCGAGCTGCTTGAGAAGAAGGAATGACCTGGAAGGCTACCTCTCCTTCCTCTTCAGTACCCACTCGTACTCATTCTCTATCTTGTCGTACGCAGACTCAAGCTTCTGCTTGTCGACGTTCTCCGGCAGCTGCCACACGGCGTTCGACCCGAGCCTCTCGGAGAGCATCCTGTGCCCTGCCCGCATGTGATCTATTTTCTCCTCGTACTTCATCTTCCCACCCATTATATTATGGCTCTTTTGGTTAATATTCGTTGCCGTGATGGAATTGCGTCAGAGTATCAGAACATGCAGGTGCCTGCGCTCTCGCACGGTGTAATGGTGAACGAACTGTCCACAGTCCAGATCGATAGTGCATTATAAAAATATCCGCGGAGATATCACCACATGGCATCTTTTGTCTACTTCGATCTTGGCGGCGTGGTGATACTCGACTTCAGCGGCACGGAGAAGTGGAATCAATTACAGAAGGAGATCGGGGTGCCTGAGGAGAAGGGGAGGGAGTTTGAGGCATTCTTTAGCGGGTGTGAGGCCGGGATATGCACAGGGCGTGAGATTGAGACAGCGCTCCCGCTGCTAAAGAGGAGGTTTGGCGTAAAGATACCTCAGGATTATTCGCTGCTCACGGACGGTTTCCTGCCGCGCCTTAACGCAAATAGATCCATCTGGCCCGTAATCGAGAAGGTCCGAAAAGGATGCCGGATAGGGCTGCTCACGAATATGTACTCGCACATGCTCGATGCCATCAGGGAGAAGGGGATCCTGCCCAGAGTCGACTGGGATGTGATCATAGACTCGAGTGTGGTTGGAATGAAGAAACCTGACCAGGGCATCTTTGAGCTTGCAGAGAAGCGGGCGGGAGCGAAAGGGGAAGAGATCCTGTTCGTGGACAATACCAGGAAGCACATCGAGGCTGCGGAGAGATTCGGATGGCGCACGCTGTTGTATGATCAGTTCTCGCTCGATGAGCCGAACGAAAGGCTCTTGGAGATGCTCAACGATGCATAGGTGCCTTTCGTCAGGTGATGGTTAAGACCTGACCGGCCGATCGGTTATCCGAGGAAAGGTCATGTAACGACTATGTGCGTGGTGTTGTATCCGGACCTGTTGAATCCGGATTGATTGTATCCCGACTGGTTCCCTCCGCTGATGTTGTACCCCTTTACCGTAGTCACGGTACTCGTCGTGGTCAGCTTCACGCTGGTCATTGGCGGAACCGATGTCGAAGGAAGGGTGTTGTTTACTGGTGCGGTCGTGGTGTACGCAGCAGTTGTTGTAGCCGACTGATGCTGCTGCACTTTTCCTGTTAGTATCACGTACACTGACGCGGCAATGACAACTGCCAGTATGAGTGCAAGCGCAATGAGCAGCGTGTTCGCAGGCATCGAATCCCTTTGCATTACCAGTAATAGGGGGGGCTAATGTCTATATTAATATATCTGGGGCATCTCTATTCGGAGGTATCGTTATGAGTGAGAAGGGTAGCGTAGAGAAGGCTTTGGGAGTCTTGAAGGGGAACCGGATAAAGTGGGTCGACCTGCAGTTCACCGACCTGTTCGGCAAGCTGCACCACATAACAATCCCCGCAGACCAGTTCACGAGGGATGCGTTCACCGAGGGATTCGGTAAGCTTGATGGAAGCAGCATAAAGGGCTTCACCGAGATCTACGAGAGCGACATGGTTCTCATGCCCATCCCGGAGAGCACGAGGCCGATACCATGGTCTCCTGGAACGGCGAGGATACTCGCAGAGGTGCACAGGGGGGCAGGGGCGGGAAGGTTCGAGCGCGATCCGCGCGGGATTGCAGAGAAGGCAGAGGCATACCAGAAGGAGCTCGGATACAAGAGCTACTTCGGACCTGAGCCGGAGTTCTTCATCTTCGACTCTGTCAGCATGGATATCGCACAGCCCGCATCTGGGACCGGATACAAGATCCATTCGCGCGAGGCTCCGTGGGAGAATGCCGGAGGCTACGTCATCAGGCACAAGGAGGGATACTACCCGGCAGAACCCATCGACCAGCTCGGCAACGTCAGGATGGAGATCGTGACCCTGCTCAAGGATGTCTTCGGCTTCGAGATAGAGGCCACGCACCATGAAGTGGCTACGGCAGGCCAGTGCGAGATCAACTTCAGGTACTCGAGCCTCGTCGACACCGCGGACAGGCTGCAGACCCTGAAGTACGTAGTGAGGAATGTCGCGCACAGCCACAATATGCTCGCAACGTTCATGCCGAAGCCGATGTACGGCGACAACGGCACCGGAATGCACACCCACTTCAGCCTGTGGACTACGAACGGAAGGAACGTGATGTACGACAAGGGAGACAGGTACGCGGAGATAAGCAAGGAGGGCCGCTACATAATAGGAGGAATACTGAAGCACGCGATGGCGCTCTCTGCCATCGTGTCTCCGACGGTGAACAGCTACCACAGGCTCATACCTGGATACGAGGCCCCGGTCTACCTTGCTTGGTCGAGGTCAAACAGGAGCGCTGTGGTAAGGGTTCCGACATACTACAAGGGAATCGAGAAGGCGAAGAGAGTGGAGTACCGCGCGCCAGACCCGACGTGCAATCCGTACCTCGCATTCTCTGCAATACTCATGGCAGGGCTCGACGGAATAAAGAGGAAGCTTGATCCGGGATCGCCGGTAGTGGACGAGAGCATCTACAACATGAGCGCTTCGAAGAGGAAGGAACTTGGCATACGCGAGCTTCCGAGAAGCCTGGGCGAGGCGCTCGACGACCTCGAGAACGACAGGGACTTCCTCAAGCCGGCCTTTGGAAACGAGGTGCTTGATACGTACATCGAGCTCAAGAAGGACGAGTGCAGGATGATCTCAGCATACCCTCATCCGATCGAGATCTACCAGTACCTCGACGGATAGCCGCGGGCGTCATCTCGTCGCCGTGCCCTGGACAACGGGCCGATCATCACCAGCAGGAATGCTGACCTCATGGCGCAACATCGCCTCCTGGCGCACAGCAACCTCACGGCGCAGATCCTGCTCGTTGTGCTGCGGCATATTGCTTATTATGGCCCTGGTGTTGTGATCCTCCTCGATACCCTCGATGACGTCCTGTACGAAGAGCGCCAGCCTCGTCGCAGAGATGATCTTCAGGCCGTCGATCTCGCCCTCCTGGCTTATAGCAGCGCTCGTCATCGCATCGGTGAACCCGTGTATGCGCATGTGCAGCGACGAGAACCACTTGCCCTTCGTGACCACTATGCTGATCACGTGGTGGTATGGCACTATGCTTATGTCGGTAGCCGTGAAGAGGTTGAACCCCAGGTAGAGCCCCCAGAACGAGGGCCTCGCTATGATTATCCGTTTGTTGGTCAGCACCACCCTGTCGGGCGACAAAGAGCGGAAGTAGCTCTGCCGTACCTCCATCAGGGTCTCCTCACCCTCCGTCATCACGTCGCCGAGCATCCTCGTGCAACGCTCGCCGTGCAGGTGTACCTTGTATGCACCTGACCTCCTCAGCCTCTCGGCTGCCCTATGCACCGCATGTTGCGTCTCTATATCCACCACATTCACCACCTCCAGCGCTTTGAAAGGGGACGCGAGGAACTTGGATGAGCAATGTGGCTCACACTGACCAATACGATTGTATCAATGAGGTATCCGACCCTCTTTTACGAGGATTATCAAACCCAACATTTATTTCCCACCAGACTACTATTATGTCCTGCAAATGTATATATAACCGTATTATAGCCTTCCGTTAAAGTCTTTGGACAAAACTATCATAGACCTTTCCTTCCAATAAGAATCGGCGATTCAGTTATGTTGGAAGAGGACGAACCCCTCCTCCG
>JAJYFQ010000044.1 GCA_021785375.1 Microcaldota archaeon
TCCCTACTGCAAGCTTCCCCGTATCAGCTACTATCCCTCCGTACTGCGAGATTGCAACATCAAGTGGCGGAGCATACGGCGGCGGAGGTCCAGACAGCGGGCCGTGGGGACCAGGAGTGTTCACCCTTGCATCGGGCCTTGCCGTGCCGGTTGGGATTGCCTTAGACTCAAATGGCAACATATACTTAACTCAGGACAATTCCCATACGGTAACTAAATATACGGCCTCGAACAGCGTGATAACAACCCTGGCATCAGGCCAGAATTACCTGTCCTACCTGGTCGTAGACTCTTCGGGCAACGTCTACTGGACCGATGGGGAGACAAGCCCGGCAATAGGCGCGGTAATGAAGTATACGGAATCAAACAGCGTTGTATCTGCGATAATCTCCAGCCAGGCCGGTCCGTCTGGAATAGCACTTGACTCCTCCGGCAACGTCTACTGGACAGAGGTTGGTAGCGGGAGTAATACTGGCACTGTAATGAAGTACACGGCCTCCAATGGCATGATCTCCACTCTCTCTTCGGGGCTAGTCTACCCATACAACCTTGCAATTGACAGCAACGGCAATCTATACTGGACTAATGATATCCCTAATACGGGCACGGTGATGAAGTATACAGCTTCAAGCGGGCTAACAACGACACTGGCATTCAACCAGAACGGACCGGATGGCATTTCCCTCGACTCCAGCGGCAACGTCTACTGGACCGATTATAATGGATGCACCTCCTGCGGTACGATAATGAAGTACACAGCCTCAGATAGCATGATCTCTACTATCGCTTCCAACCAGAATGACCCTATAAGGATTACTACTGACTCCAGCGGCAACGTCTACTGGACCAATGCCGACCAAGGCCTTGCTGGTGGAGGGACTGTGATGAAGTGCAATGGATCCAATTGCGTCAGTACGCTAACCACACTAGCATCTGGACAAAATGTGCCGGAGGGCATCGCCGTTGACTCCTCAGGCAATGTCTACTGGGTTGACGAGGGCACTGGAAACACTGATGGTATATTAATGGAGTACGTACCTTGATGACGCTTTGTTTCTTGGCTACGCCATCGTGTCTATGAACGTCTTGATGTCCTTCAGCATCAGCGCCGGGCCTCTCAGGTTCCATGCGCGGATGGCACTCTCCAATAATGTCCTGTACAAAAGACATTATGGAAGGAAACCTTTAAATAGTTATCCTGTTATAGGATAATCCTACTGGTGGATAACTTGAGGTTCTATGACCGCGAGACCGAGATCAGGCTCCTTGAGGAGGTCGTAAAGGGAGAGGGATCCTCGATGGTCGTGATAAGCGGGAGGAGGAGGGTCGGAAAGAGCAGGCTTGTCGACGAGTTCATGCGCGTGCATCCTGGCATCAGGGTTATTGCGGTGCCGAAAGAGGAGAAGCAGGTCGCTGCGGACATGGCTGGGGCGCTATCGGACGGATACAGGCCAGTATTCAATACCGTGAGGGAGGCGCTGGAGTACTTCTTTGCCAAGTCGGAAAGTCGCATGCTGTATGTGGATGAGTTCCCGAATCTTCTGGAGGCCAACAAGGCAATCCCGTACGAGCTGCAGCGGATCTGGGAGATCTACAAGGACAGGACCGACAAGATAATCGTGCTATCAGGCTCTTACGTGAGCATGATGGACAGGATCTTCACGCGGCAAAAGGCGCCGCTATTCAACAGGGCCAATCCGAAGATCCTGCTGGAGCCACTCGGCCATGAGGTCGTATGGGAGATCCAGAAGGAGAGCCTGGGAATAGGCGACCCTGTAAGGAGAATAGCAAACTACTGCATCTTTGGCGGCATACCCTACTACTACGAGGTGCTCGAGAAGCAGCATGACAAGGCAGGCGACCCTGAGGCGCTCTTCTTCGGCACAGGGCAGCTCAGGGAGGAGGGGCAGGACGTGCTGAGGCAGGAGTTCGGTTCTGCATACGCGAAGTACTTCTCGATCCTGGAGGCGATAGGCTCGGGCATAGTTGCGTCAGGAGAGATAGCAAACAAGATGGGGGTGCGGCAGACCACGCTCTCCAAGTACATTGCAGCGCTGCAGAACGATTTCAGGCTGCTGCGGCGGACGGTTCCATTCGGCCAGAATCCCTCCAGGAGCAAGAAGGGCATCTACCTGATAAAGGACAATCTCCTGGCGTTCTGGTTCAGCATGGTCTACGGAAAGGAGGTGCCGCCATCTGTGGAGGACGTAAACCTCTTCGTGAGCAGGAGGTTCGAGCTTCTCTGCATGGACTTCATGATCGGGGTTCTCCGGAAGAGAGGGGAGCAGGTGCGCAGGTCTGGGAGATGGTGGGGGAACGTCGAGGTCGAGGCCGGAAGATTCGAGCAGCGCGAGATCGACCTGGTGATAGAGACAGAGCGGAATATATATGTCGGCGAGTGCAAGTGGAGCGGCGAGAGGGTTGGCGAGAAGGAGCTTGTACGCCTAAGGCAGTCTGCCGGGATCTTCGGGAACAAGAAGGCGGTAAAGCTGGCACTGTTCAGCAAGTCGGGATTCAGCATAAAGGGCGGAGATGACGTGCTGCTCTTCGATGCCGCGGCAATCTCGCCGTAAGAGCTCCCACATGCCGCAGCCAGGCCATAGGCATGCCTCCGGCTGTGGCTACACCCTCGTGTCGAAGAACGTCTTGATGCCCTTCGGCATCAGCGCTCGGACTCTTGGCCTATGCTATGAAGGACCTTGCCTGCGAACCGCCTGTCGTATCTCTTTAGGTATTCTTTCAGCTTCCTCCTGTCCACGAGTTGCAAAAGGCTCTTCAGCGCCTTGTCCTCAAGGTGGTGCCTGAAGTAGAAGAAGTCTATCAGCGTCTTCTCCGGATCCGAGACCGGTATCCATATGTTGTCATGCTTCAGCAATTCGTACCCGAAGAAATGATCCTGATCTATCCTGTGAAGCACATAGTTCCTGTCCCTAAAGACCCGTATGCCGTTTCTCGCCTTTCTCGTTGTCACGACTACTGGGTTCGCCTGCTGTTCCCACAGCCCCCTTATGGTAAGGGCATCCTCCATGCCATAATAGAAGGGCTCGAAGGCAAATCCGACAACGTGCATATTCCTGTGGAACGTGTAAACTCCCTTGGTTATCCTGGTTGCCTCCTTCCTCTTCAGAAGGTTGTGCAGCAGCAGGTAGACGTAGTCCGGCCTAGCCTTCTTGGAGGCGAGCATCGTCTTCACGTCGTGCATGCTGAAGACTGGGAATCGTTCCTGAGAAAAGTTGTTCCTTATGCTATCGATGTACTTCACAGAAACGCCTCTTTATCTGGGACACCATCCCCTCAAACGAAGGTACGGCACCGGCATAGACTATGGACTTCAGTACTTCCTCGTCAGCCGGCTTTTCAATGCCCTTCAGGAAATCGCACACCTTCCCCTTTATGCCGTTGCCATTCTCCACCATATTGCTCAGATGATATATGTCGTAAAGATCCCGGGCGTACTTCCTGTTGCTGTACGCAGCTATCTTCTCTATTATAAAGTCCTCCGGGGAAAGGGTCAGTATATTGAGGTACGTGCCGTTCACCCTCTCAAAATTCCTGTCTACCGGCCTTATCCTGGCCTTGTTCCTGGCCATCTCTATCTTTACCGAGGTACTTCCCCTCTTTACAGTGACCACTGTAGTATCGCGTATAGCCCTGCTCTTGTCTATGTCTATGCCGAACTTCCTGACTGCCCAGACCAGGCCTCCCCTCACCCTTTCACTCTCTTTGTCGGTTAGTAGATAAAGGTCTATGTCGTCTGAGAAGCGGTTCCCGCCATAGCATCTCCATATGGCGGTTCCCCCATGGAGCACTGTTGTGGGATTGACTCTGTATAATGCCTCGACTACGTCGTCCTGGAGCCTTGCCCGGTCTACCCTTGCCTGGTCGTCCAGCTTCTTCTCTATGGGCAATTCCATATGATCAACCATTCTTATATAATAATATAAGTTTGGTTAAATATATAAAACTATCTCCTTGCCCCTCCATCTACAGGTATGACCGCTCCATCGACCCACTCCGACTCGTCGGTGAGGAGCCAGACGACCACTCTCGCCACGTCCTCCGGATGTCACTCTAGACTGAGGTCCACAGGCCTCCTATGGAAGCTGCTACACGAGCACCGTAAAGATGGGGCAGTGCCTCCGAACGCCGCAACCATTATAAATGTTGAGGGTATAATCTTATCATTTAAGATAAGATTGGTAGAATGACAAACCTCAGGCTTATCAAGGAGCTCGGGAGATACCCCGCCTTTACGGTAAAGCAGGTGGCAGGAATCTCGGGCAAGGGCATGGACTATACGTATCTGATGGTCTACAGGCTAAAGAAGTCAGGTCTCATACACGAGATAGAGAAGGGAAAGTATACCACGGAATCCGACCCGTTCAAGATGGCATCGTGGATAGTCTGGCCAAGTTACATATCCTGTTGGGCCGCGCTGAACTTCTACGGGCTGACGGAGCAGCAGCCGTTCACCATACACGTGGTGACGACAGTCAAGCGGAAGGTGAAGATCCTGTCGTTTGGAGGAGCCAGAATAGAGTTCCTGACCTTTAAGAGAGAGAGGTTCCTGGGCTTTGTGAGGAGGAGGTACGGGGACTCTTATCTGTTCATTGCAGAAAAGGAGAAGGCGCTTGTGGACGCTGTCGCCGCCAACAAGATGTCTGTAGAAGAGGCTGCGGAGATAGTGAGCCGTAACAGGAGGAAACTGAGCGTAAGAAAGGTCTTCCACTATGGGGTTCTGGTGAAGGGCCTGAACAAGAAACTACGGGTGTTGCTCAATGATAAGAAAGGATGATCTTCTTGCCATAGCCAGGCTTAAGGGCATTCCTGTAGCACTTGCAGAAACCGACTATCTTCAAGATATGGTGCTGATGAATATATGCAACGAGTTCGGAAACAGGCTCATCTTCAAAGGCGGTACCTGCCTGTATAAGATATACCAGCTCAACCGCTTCAGCGAGGACCTTGACTTCACGGCTGCCAGAAACTTCAGGGACGGATGGCTCCTCAAGCGTCTGCCATACCTTCTGGGCCTGCTTGACATAAATAGCAGAGTCAGATCGGAGGGGTTCGAGAACGGAACCAACGTATACCTGGACATCCGTGGCCCGCTTTATGAAGGGACCAAGGAGTCGGCAAAGACCATCGTCATCAACATCAGCCTGAGGGAACGGGTGCAGCTCCCCATTGTGCGATACCCGTATCTGCCTAAATACAACGAGATAAGGCCGTTCGATCTCTATGCGATGTCGGAAAAGGAGATACTTGCAGAGAAGGTCAGGGCAGTCTACACCAGGGACAAGGCAAGAGACGTATACGATCTATGGTATCTCCTGACAAGGAAGTCAGTATCCCTGGATATTCCGCTGGCAAACAGGAAGCTGTCCAAGTACAGATTAAGGTTCTCCAAGGGCGCCTTCCTGAAGAGGATAGACAGGATGGAGGGCAGCTGGAAAAGAGATCTGTCAGCACTGGTATCAGGGGATCTGCCTGGATTCGAACTGGTCAGGGACGGGATAGAATCAAAGCTGGACTGACCGCGACTGATTACCTTCTCGACCCTCCGTCGACCGGTATGACAGCTCCGTCAACCCAATCCGACTCGTCGGTGAGGAGCCATACAACGACCCTGGCCACGTCTTCAGGGGGGCACGACTTCCCCCCTAACTTCCTCTTCTGCCTCCAATCCCTCTCGGGAGCGAAGTCGTGGTCCATCGCCCTTGGTGCGACAGCGTTCACGCGTATTCCCCTGGCGGAGAGATCCGATGCCAGCACCTCGACTGCCTTTGCGACTCCTGCCTTCGTTGCCGAGTAGGCAACGTTCCCTGTGCTCGTCGCGTAGGTGCCGAAGACCGAAGATACCATTACCACTGACGATCCCTGCTTCAGGTCCTTCAGCGCAGCGTTCAGCGCGTATATCGGAGACTTGAGGTTCGCGTTCACCATCGCATCCACTTGATCCTCTGTCAGATTCTCTATTGGCGAATCAACATAGTTGCCCGCAAGGAGTGCCAGATGGTCTATTCGCCCCGCCTTCTTCCTTGCATCATCGATTATCTTCCTCGATCCAGCCTGCGTCGACGCGTCTCCTACTACATAATCGATCTTCCCGTACTTCGAGAGGCTCTCCTTTATCAGTTTAAGTTTATCCTCGGTCCTTGCACTTATGATGACGCTTGCGCCATCCTTCAGCAGCATGTATGCCGTCGCCGAACCAAGTCCGGGTCCAACGCCTATCACGAGAACGTTCTTGCCATCGAGCCTCATATTACCACTGAGAGCACATCTCGCACAAGCAATAAAAACCTTTTTAAGCGTATCATGCCGATCTAATCTGATACCATGCCGAAGAATCCCGCAAAGATCGAGTCAAGAGTCAACCATCTTTCGTACGTTCTTGAGCTTCTTGCAAGCCTCTTCTACGTCATAGCAGCCATATTCGTCATCTCATCGTTCTCTCAGTTCGTGCAGCCGAATATGTACATTCT
>JAJYFQ010000045.1 GCA_021785375.1 Microcaldota archaeon
TTCCCGTCTTATGAGATCTTCAGGCTCCTTCCGGGGATGTGGGGCAAGGACCTCCTGAACGGCGTTCTGGGATCGGACCTGATAGGATTCCACACCTATGACTACATGCAGGACTTCCTCACATGCGTCTCGCGCCTGCTCGGATACGAGAACAAGATGGGTTACCTCGAGGGGCAGGACGCGATGCTCAAGCGGGTTGACACATTCCCGATGGGGATAGACTTCGGAAAGTTCCAGAAGGCTTCTAAGGATTCCGGGGTGCTTGCGGAGAGGAAGAAGCTGGCAGTGACATTCGACGACACAAAGGTCATCTTCTCGATAGACAGGCTCGACTACACGAAGGGGATACTCAACAGGCTCAATGGATACGAGCTCCTGCTCCAGAAGAGGCCGGACCTTCACGGCAAGATCGTCCTCGTGCTCGTGGCGGTGCCATCGCGCGGAGAGATAAGGGAGTATCAGAATATGAAGGTCGCAATAGACGAGAAGGTTGGGTTCATAAACGGCAAGTTCGGCACGATGGGATGGACTCCGATACTCTACCAGCACAAGTTCGTCGATTTCAATACGCTCATGGCACTCTATGGCATCGCTTCGGTGGCCCTCGTCACGCCGCTTCGCGACGGCATGAACCTTGTGGCCAAGGAGTACGTGGCTAGCAAGGTCAACTCTCCCGGAGTGCTCATCCTGAGCGACATGGCCGGCGCGGCGAAGGAGCTCGGCGACGCGGTGATAGTCAACCCATACCATCCGAGCGACATCTGCGCGGCCCTGGAGAAGGCCCTGATGATGCCAAAGGAGGAGCAGATGAAGAGGATCAAGTCGATGCAGGAGAGGATACAGTCCTATGACATAGCAAGATGGGGGAACGACTTCCTCAAGGAGCTGCTCGGGCTCAAGGAGATACAGGAGATATTCAATGCCAAGCTGCTCGGCAAGAATGAGGCCGTGCTGCTCTCAAAGTATAAGGATGCGAGGAAGGCACTGCTGCTCCTGGATTACGATGGAACCTTGGTCTCGTTTACCGATAATCCTGAAGAGGCGGTTCCGACGAAGGAGGTCATGGACCTCCTTAAGTCGCTCAGCGTCAACCCGAAGAACGAGGTGGTGGTGATAAGCGGGAGGAACAAGGAGACCCTGGAGAAGTGGTTCGGAGGCCTTGACGTTTCGCTGGTCGCAGAGCACGGGGTGCTCGTCAAGCCAAGGGGAGGGGAGTGGGACTTCCTGAGGCCGCTGACTACGGACTGGAAGGCTATGATCATGCCGATACTAAAGGACTATGCCGACAGGCTTCCTGGATCGTACATTGAGGAGAAGCAGTTCTCGCTCGTCTGGCACTACAGGAAGGCTGAATCCGAGTTCGCCTCGCTCAGGATAGAGGAGCTCTTCGACAACCTGAGCAAGTTCACCTCGAACGCAGACGTGCAGATATACAAGGGCAACAAGATAATCGAGGTGAAGAATGCGGGGGCGAACAAGGGCACTGCGGCCACGGCGTTTGTGAACAGGCTGGATCCGGATTTCATACTATCACTGGGAGACGACTATACCGATGAGGACACGTTCAGGCTCCTGCCGAAGGAGGCATACACGATAAGGGTGGGAGTGGTGCAATCCTACGCCAGGTACAACCTAAGGAACAGCTCGGAGGCACTGAAGCTCCTCGGCAGGCTCGTCTGAATCCATGCGCCGGCCTCCAAGAAGAATTAATAAACAGTACTGCCAAGATCTCTTTGATTCAATGAGAGGAACAGGGAGCGGAAGGAAAGAGCTTGCGGGAGACTACCGCATGCTTGCCAGGATGTCCAGGGAGCTCGGAGTGCACCAGAGGAAGATAAACGCGATAGCAAAGAAGGTAGCCGAGACCGGGAAGAGCGACGCGATGTACGGGCTTGTTGAGAGCCTTGATCTCGTGATGACGCACATCGGCAGGGCGAAGAGGGAGCTCGACAATGCGGGAAAGAAGCTGAAGCTCGTGTGAGTGACGCAATGGCAAACCGGAGAGTTTATGGGGAGCTCCTTGGCAGAGGTGCCCGCGCGATTGCGGTGATAATCGGTGTGCTGCTGGTCGGCACCCTACTCTTTCACTTCATAGAAGGCTACGGATACATATACTCGTTCTACTTCACAAGCATGCTTGCCACAGGAGAGGGCCCTCCTGCCACCCCTGCGACAGGCACGGGCCAGATAGCCGCATCCGTCATGTCCTTCGTCGGAATAGGCACATTTGCCGTATCGCTGATCTTTGTCTTCGGCCCGGTCTTCAGGAGGTTCCTAAAGATGGAGGAGGGCGTGATCATGCGCGACCTCAAAAAGATCGAGAAGAAGGCCTGATAGGAATCACGGGCTTATCTCCTCCCGCGGGAGGGCTTTCCTGGCGGAAGACTCTTTGCCCGCGTATGCGCATCATCGAACGCGGTGTTGACCGCATGCAGCAGCCCGTTCACCTCCACGATGTCGTTGAAGGAGATCTTAACGGTAAACACGTTTGAGCCCCCGGATTTGGATGTGAAGTATACCTCCGGCCTTGGCAGTTCCAGCTTCTCGAATATCCCCTTAAGTTCGCGCTCGGCATTGGCGCGCACAAGATCCGCGCCCGCGTCGGCGTTTACCGTAACCGGAAAGGCGTACGCAAAAGGGCTTCCCCTGCCAAGGCTCGTGAACGCCGCCGATGAGAGCAGTACGCTGCTGGCTATGCGCAGCCTCTGGCCGTTCTGCGTTATCACCTCGGTGAACATCGCGTTGATCCTAACGACCTTGCACAGAAGATCCTGCCCGAGCATCCACGAGTGTATCAGTACTATCTCGTCGGGCAGCAGGGTTCTTGAAGAGGACAGGAAGAATCCGGCCAGAATGCTGGTTGCGATGTTCTGCACGGCGAGACCCAGCACGATTCCGCCGATCGCACCGCCTGCCAGAGCCGCAGAGAGGCTTATGCCCGTAGCGGCCAATACTATGGATATGACGACAACGTAGAAGAGAATCCGGAGGGCGAGCTTTGTAAGCTCCACCGTCTCCTTGTTTCCCTGCCTCCCGACGTAGGAGACGGATATCGATAGGAGTATCCTGTATACCATGTAGCTCCCGAGTATTCCGATTATCGCATCGAGCGCGGAGAGGATGCCCGCCAGATACGGAGAGAGCGCAGGAATGTAAGCGTACACTATCACGGCAAGATAGGCCCTGAGCAGCAGCGCTATTGCCACGAATGCCACTATTGTGGCAATTATGTAGGTGTATCTCAACCCATAACCATTGTTTGCCATACTCCATCCTCATTATAGATTTGCATGCGCATCTTTTTATTCCTGAGCGAGGTGCTCCGGCGCATATCTGGCGCCTCTTCTGCGGTTCTCCAACGTCAGGTCAAGTTTCCCGGACAAGGGAAAAAATTTATTCCTCTGCTGAAACGAGAAAGTCTTTCCCGAGTTTCATAGTAAAGCTTTTTATTTATGCCAGTGATCATATAACATGTACGGTCGGGTATTCAACTGGGGGCGCGTGGATTGTCTGGAAGAACTGTATTGAATAAATACAGCTTGTTCGTATCGGATCTTCATAAGGCCATAAAGAATAGAGATGCGGCCAAGTCCGACAGCATAATGCGGAAGAAGGCCGCCATAGTTGCCTCGTTCTCCTCAAGCCACTCGTGGAAGACATACGAGTATGTCTCGGGCGCCGCGCAGCTGGACAAGGACGCGGTGCTGAACGAGAAGCTGAACGCGTTCGCGCACGGCTGGATGGAGATAAACGAGGACGACATAGAGGAGTTCATGTCGCTCAACATAAGCGAGTACTCGTTCTGCATGTGGCTCTTCTACACGATGGACAAGGAGCAGAGGAAGGAGTACACAGAGCTCTTCAGGCAGATAAAGAAGGAGTTCATCTACGGGCTAGAGCCCATAGAAAGAGTAATAGACTGATTCTACACCATACTACCTGATGCAATGGCTGTAATAGGCATAGAGAGCAGTGCCCACACCTTCGGCGTCGGGATAGTCGAGGACGGAAAGGTCCTCGCCAACGAGAAGGAGATGTACAGGATAGGCACAGAGGGAATGATACCGAATGATGTGGCTGAGTTCCACATAGCCAATTCGGGCACGGTCGTATCAAGGGCGATCGAGAAGGCAGGAGTGTCGAGGAAGGACATAACAGGAGTCGGATATACGCGCGGCCCCGGAATGGGACCGTGCCTTCACGTCGGACTGCTCTCTGCAAAGACGCTGGCAAAGAGGCTCGGCATACCGATAGTGCCTGTCCACCATGGAATAGGCCACATAGAGGCTGCGAGGCACTTCGGAGGGATGAAGGATCCGGTAGCGCTCTACGTTAGCGGGGGAAACTCGCAGATACTGAAGCTCGATGCGAAGCCGTTCGCGCACTACCGCGTGCTCGGAGAGACGTTTGACATAGGAGTTGGCAACATGCTCGACACCTTCGCCAGGGAGATCGGGCTCGACCCGGCATGGGGCTCAACCGTCGACAGGCTGGCGCAGTCCGGCAGGAAGTATGTCGAACTCCCGTACAGCGTCAAGGGGATGGACTTCTCGTTCACCGGACTCATGACGAAGGCAGTGACAATTGCAGACACGTTGAGCAGGGAGGATCTCTGTTTCTCGCTGGAACAAACGGCATTCTCAATGCTCTGCGAGACGACCGAAAGGGCGCTGTTGCTGACTAACAGCGGAGAGGTGTCAGTATGCGGCGGCGTTGCGCAGAGCCAGAAGCTCAGGGAGATGATGGAGAAGATGGCAAAGGGCCACGGTGCGAAGTTCGGATGCGCGCCGAACGAGTTCAATGCAGATAATGGAGGCATGATAGCCCTTGTTGCGGAGCAGATGCTGCGAAGGAATTTGGATGTTGCTCTTGACAAGTGCGACATAGAGCAGAGATACAGGATAGAGAACGCGCAGGTGGTGAGATGATCATTGGAGAGGGAGCCGAGGCAAAGATCTATTCCGTGGATGTATTCGGAAAGCCGCTTCTCGTAAAGGTAAGGGAACCAAAAGAGTATAGAATAAGGGAGCTTGATATTTCAATAAGAAAGTCCAGGACGAAGAGGGAGGCAAGGATAATGGATGCGCTCAACAGGAATAACGTCCCTGTGCCAAGGATAGTTGCGGCAGGAGAGTTCTCCATCTATATGGAGAGGCTCTCGGGAAGGCTCATGAAAGACTCAAAGCACAGCGCAATGACGATGAAGAAGGTTGGGCGTGTGCTGGCCTCGATCCACAACATAGACATAATCCATGGCGACTTCACTCCGGCAAATGTGATGCTTGACGGGGGCGATGTAATGATAATCGATTTCGGGCTGTCAGATTACAGCAAGGACGACGAGCAGAAGGCATTCGACGTCCTACTTATGAAGAGGTCGGTCTCTCCGGCGATGTACAGGATATTCAGGGACGAGTATGTTGCAAGGTGCAGGAAAGGAGGCCAGATACTCGGCAGGCTGGCGGAGATAGAGCTCAGGGGAAGGTACCAGACAAGGACCCTTGGCTGATCGTTATCTTCGCGACTTCTTCTGCGACATAGACCAGTTGTACACCCAGGCTATTATTATCCCAGCGACTGCGCCGTCGAAGAACCCCCACACTCCGCCGATTATTCCGCCGACGAATCCAGGAGAGTAGCCTATGTACGCCGCGCCCAGCGCGTTGACGAATGGTGTCCACCAACCGAAGGCCGCGGTCCATCCCGCGCACATCACGTACGCGCCCCACATCGCCCCAAGACCCAGTGCAAGGCCCTTTACGCTCAACTTATCCATGCATATCCCGATCAGGTATGTGATGGAAGGTTTATACGCCTTCTCATCCGGAGAGCACGGCAGGAATTACGTCCCGTACCTCCACTGCGTCATGTACTCCTTCTGCTCCGGAGTGAGCGCGTCTATCTCGATCCCCATCGACTTGAGCTTCAGCCTCGCTATCCTCTCGTCGGTCTCAGGCGGAACCTCGTAGACCTTGTTGTCAAGTCCCTTTCCATCCTTGGCCACATGGACAGCTGCCAGAGCCTGGTTCGAGAAGCTGAGGTCCATGACCTCGCTCGGGTGGCCCTCCGCCGCGCCGAGATTGACGAGCCTTCCCTCCGCAAGGACGTAGACCCTCTTTCCGTTTGAGAGCGTGTACTCAATCAGGTGCTCCCTTATCTGCTTCGTCTTCTTCGCCTTCTTTACAAGGTCCTTCATGTCGATCTCAACGTCGAAGTGCCCGACGTTCGCCATTATCGCGCCCTCCTTCATCTTGAGCATGTGCGGAACGGTTATCACCTTCATGTCTCCGGTCGCAGTTATGAAGAGGTCGCCCTCGCTTGAGGCATCGGACATCTGCCTTACTTCGTATCCGTCCATCACCGCTTCAAGCGCCCTGAAAGGATTTACCTCTGTGACTATTACCCTTGCGCCCAGGCCGTGGAGCCTCATCGCCACCCCTCTTCCGACCCAGCCATATCCT
>JAJYFQ010000046.1 GCA_021785375.1 Microcaldota archaeon
CAGGGATGCTTAATCTGATCAGTGCGGAAAATCCGGAAGAGATGCCGACGTAGCCAGCCTGAGACTATTCCGCTACCTCTTCAACTTCTCCCTTCCCTTCCCCTCCCCGTCCGCCGTCTCCCGTTGCACTCCTTGCGTTCTCCTCCTCATCCTGCTTCTTCAGGTGTGGGTAGTGCTTCGTGACTATCTTGTCGAGCGAGTCGAACAGCTCCTTCTCGTTTGCGCCGGTGAGCTCGCCGAGGTCCTTCGCAAGCTGCTTTGCGTAGCGCATGGTCGTCTTGTATCTTCCCGCCTCGAAGGTGGCGTGCTGCTTCCCCTTTATGAACTGCTGCACCCCCCGCGCCGCTTCCATGACGGCCAGCCTTATCTCCTCTATTATCTCGTCCTCCTTTGATATCGCCTCCTTCCCCACTCCGGAGTAAGGGACGTGGACACTTGACAGGTTTACGAACACGCTGATAGGCTGCGTCTCCATGTCTATGTTGTATCTCTTCCACTCGATGGTCTTGACCGCCTCTGTTATCGCGCAGTTCCCGGTGTCGAAGAGGAGCGGCACCCTGTTCGCGAACCTGAGTATCGCGCCGGCGCTTCCCTCATCCGTCTGGTAGCCCGCCTTTCCGCCGTATGCGACCGCGGCCTCTACCACGAACGGGATTCCTCCCCTGAACACGCGCGGCTTCCTCTCGACCACATTCATGAATTCAGGATCAAGTATGTTCTTCAGCGCGATCTTCACCTGAGCCTCGCCTATTGGGATTATAGACGTCGCGTCCGGAGCTATCCACTTCACCGCGCGTATCGCCTTTATCAGCTCTTCCGCATCAGTCCATGTCAGCGCTCTTGGCGGCTTGTCAAAATCGATGCTCTTCGCGATCTCCCTCAGCTCCGCAACCTTGTTGGACGTTGTCCTGGCAAACGTATCCACGAAGAAAGAGGATATCTTCCTGCTCTGGCTCGCGTGGGCGAACTCTAGTAGGTCATTGATCGCAAGCCCGAGCGGATGCGGCAGCGTTGGCATCGGCTTCTGGGGCATCGTATTCACAGCCCTCAGGAAGACGTTCTCCTTCCCCTCAGGATCCGTGAACTTTATCTGGCAATGCGGGTTGGATAGCGCCGTCCTCTTGAGATATTCGTATATTCCATGTTCGCTTTTCTCATATTTCACATCAGCGAACTCTCCCTCGACAGAAAGGCCCTTGAACTCCCCGCTCAGGTCCGCCATCTCTGTTACAATCGGGCTGTTCCTATGCGTGTCTATTGCGATCTTGCAGGAATAGGCATTGCTCTTTTCCGACGATTTCACGACCAGCGGCTTTCCGGTCGTTACCTGCGCGAACAGCAGGCCGCCAGCCGCGCCTATCCCCTGCTGCCCCCTCTGCTGGACATACTGGTGGAACTTGGTCCCGGCCAGTATGGTGCCGAGTGCCTTTCCTACGAACTTCTTCGGTATCCCGGGTCCGTTGTCCTTAACCCTCACCCTGTACTTATTCTCCCCTATTTCCGTGACTGCGACATCGATGTCAGGAAGTATGTTTGCGGCCTCGCATGCATCGAGACTGTTGGTTACATACTCGTGCACAACAGTAACAAGGGACCTCACCATCCCAGAATATCCGAGCATCTGCCTGTTCTTCTTGAAGAACTCGGCTATCGAGTGCTCCTTGAACTCCTTGAATATCTCCTCTGAGCTTATCTCTTTTTCCTTCTCCGCCATCTTCTCACTATCTTGTCAAAACGGTTTCGCCTTGTTCTTCCTGTGCGCAGCCTCCATCTTTGCGTACGCAACCCTGTGCGTCCCTCCTTCGATCAGGGTCTTCACAGCGACCTCTGCCTCCTCTATTTCGCTGTAAGTGCCTATAAAGCTTATCATATCCCCGTGCACTGCCATCCTGGCGCCGCTCACGCTCTCTATGTAGTTCTTCGTCTTCCCGCTTTCGCCGATTATGCGCGCCTTTATCTGCCCCACCCTTTTGCTGTTCCCCACCGCGCCGAGGTCTATCGCCGAGAAGTACTTGTCATCGTGCACAAGCGTTTCTGCTATCCTTGGCTCGAATCCCCTTCCGTAAGCGTAGATGACGTTCTTTGCGTTGAACTCTGCGTACGCATCTTTGTCATCACTCTCTATCTCAATTGCGTCGTCCTCCGCGAACTCAATCCTGCACCTGCACGCCTTTGCCATCGATGCGAGCACTCTCTTGTCTCGCTTCAGCGCCTTCGCCCTCTCAGCAGGGATGTAAACTTGCAGCATTTCAACAATCCAGTCCACCATTATCGTCTAAAGTTTATATTTCTTTGCCCAATATTTGCGGAACAAAGAGCGCATGCCGTTGTTCCGCAATTTAGAAAGGTTTTTAAATCTTAATAGTCATAAAAGAATCATGATTAGGTCATGATTGAAGTATGACACTATCAGGACAGGATCATGTTGATGTTCATGAGGACAAGAAACCAGATAAAAAACGACCTTGTTGCTATCAAGAAGGAGATCAGCAAGCTCAAGAGCAAGGAGCTCGAGGTCGAGCACCTCGTATCGGACAAGGAGGCCGCATCGACAGTCAGCTCGAACATGCTTACCCTTTTCAAAATCATGCTCGAAGAAAGCAAGACGACCAGAACCATGCTTAGGCTCCTCACCGAGAAGTTAACCCGGCTAGAGGATGACCTAAGCACTGATGTTGAGGAAGAGGGGGTGTCCGGTGGAGAAGAACCCCGCACAAAGGAGGTTGCGATATCAGACCTCGACAAAAAGATCATGCAGTTCATACAGCTGAAGGAGATGGCGTGCGCTGCGGACGTGCAGAAGTACATGAACTACAAAGGCAAGAATGCGGCGAGCGCAAGGCTGAACAAGCTGTACAGGCAGGGAGTTATCGAGAGATACCAGCTCGGCCACAAGGTCTTTTACAAATATAACGCTGGCAAGACGACAAATAGCATACTGATTGTATCACCCCCATAGTAAGATTAGAGCCCCGCCTACTCACCCTCTTTGGCGGGCTCTAATTCTTTTTCCTTTTTCTCAATCGTATGCATTTTACAATGAAGAGCCGAGAAGCTCCTTTGTCCTCTTGACTCCGATTGCCTCGATGAGCTTGCCGAAGCGCGGTCCGCTGCCCTTGCCTATAAGCACACGGTAGAGTTCCCCGAACAGCTCTGTTGCCTTGACATTCTGCTTCTCTGCAACCGAGTAGACAAGGTTGTGTATCTCGAGTGCGCTCATCCCCTCCTTGAGATCAGAATCGAACGCCCTTACCAGATTGCCATTCTTCGCCCTCCCTGGATTTAGGGAAAAGTTGTAGCGCTCCGGCTCATACTTCCGAGCCAGCCATTCCTCTATGTAAGGAGCGAGGTATGCAACCCCATTCTCGTCCCCGAGAAGAGAGCCCACCCTCTTCCAGTCCCTGTGGATCTGGTAATAGGTGAGTATGTCGACGAACTTCGCCCTCCACTTCAGCTTGTTTATCGCGAGCTTGAATGCGATCGCCTTCTTCTTGTCAGCCCTGCTCTCCGGATTCTCCAGGGTGGAAAGCCTCTCGATCTCTTCGTACACCGCGAGCAGCCCCTCGCCGCTCGGCACTATGTTCTTGTCTGACTTCACATCAGGCTCTATGAGTATGTATGCGATGACTTCCGGAGGGATCAGCTTCAGCAGCTCCGCTGTCCCCATGCCAATCCCTTTCGACTTCGAGTACTTCTTTCCCTCGAAAAGTATGAAGCCCCAGTTGTAGGCGATCGGAGGTTCCCTCTTGAATATATGCCTGTGTATCTCCACCTGCGTGTCGTAGCTGCCGCCTCTTGTGAAGTGGTCCTTTCCGCCGCCTTCTACTGTCGTGTTGAATATGGCCTGCCAGGATGGCCAGTGAATCCTCCACTGCAGCTTGTACTTATGGTCGCCGATCTTCGCCCTTCCCTTTTCCCCGCAGCCCTTCACATACCCGACATCAACATCGTCAACGTACTCGTACTCCTCGTCATCGTGCCAGGTCACTCTCGTTGTCGCAATCCTTCCGCACTTCTCGCAGATGGGCATGATTGGGCTCCAGCGCGCAAGCTCCTCCACTTTCCTGAATGAGGTCTCCGCAACGACCCTCCTTGTCTCCTGCTCGTTCTTCAGGAATATCCTTGCGTACGGGTCGAACTTCCCCTCCTGGTAGAGCTCGTTCACCCTTATCACCTTGATTGTCAGGCCCATCTTCTTCATCACGTCCTCAGCGTCAGCAAGGTAATGGTCGCCGAGCGACACGTGGCACTTCAACGGGTCTGGAGTGCTGCAGAGCGGCATGCCCAAATAAGGACTGAGCTGCTCGCCGTACTTCTCCACGTCTGACGGAACGCTGTCGAATGCGTCGAGGATGTCGCCTATGAAGTAGAAGCTGGAATTCTGCCCCTTCTCGACCAGGATATCGTTAATCTTCGCGGGGTAGAGGAATTCGCATACGGTTCCGAGGTGCGTTGGGCCGCTGGTTGTTATTCCACCCGTTATGATAAAGGGCTGCTTCCTCTCAGCCATAATCCTTTCCACTAGGATCTCCGTCCAATGCCTCGTTACCTTTTCCCCCTCCTCCCTGCTCTCTTTTCCATTTGCATTTTCCATTATCTCACAGCAACAGTGTTAACGACTATGATTCATTCATGGATTTAAGCTTTTTGTGCACTGAGCATACCCTTCAGCTTGTCGAAGTCCTTCTCGATTGTGGGGAGATTCGCCTTTATCCTGACAGCAGCAGCGGGATGCAGCGTTATGAACACCTCGCATCCGTATCCCTCGCTCTTTACGATCCTGCCGTGGTTGAAGACCACCTCTCCAATGCCGACAAGGTTCTGCGACGCGAAGTTGCCCAGCGCGACTATCAGCTTCGGTCCCACTATCCCTATCTGCCTCTTCAGGAACGGCATGCAGTGCCCTGCTTCCTCCTCTGTCGGCAGCCTGTTGTCGGGAGGGAAGAACTGCACTATGCTTGTAATGTAGGCGTTCTCTCTCTTCAGGCCAGCCCTGTTGATCAGCTTGCTCAGCAGCTGCCCCGCAGCCCCGACGAATGGCTCCCTCTTCTCGTCCTCTGTCCTGCCGGGAGCCTGCCCTACGAACATCACAGCTGCATTCAGGTTTCCCTGTCCAGGCACGAACGTCCCGCTGAGGCCCCAGCTCGCGTGCTTCTTTGGAAGCTCTGCATATTCCTTGTTGAGCGCTTCCATCGCCTCCAGCTTGTCTATATAGGAATTTGCGTCTGCCGCGACCTCCTTCTGGTTCTTGAAGCTCATCTTCTCCATGGATTCCTCAAAAGTGAGCCACACGTAGTCCTCGTGCTCGTGCGATATTTTTACCTTTGCATCATCGCCCACACGCGCGAGGAAGAAGGTGACATGCTTCTTTATCTTCTCCTTGTCCTTCACGCGCCAGTATGTTATCTCGTGCCTGAAGAACAGGTCCGGCGCTACGGAAAGGCCTGCTTCCTCCCTCGTCTCCCTTATCGCAGCATCCAATGCTCTCTCTCCCTTCTCTATGTGCCCCTTCGGCACGTCGAGGAAATCCTTCCTTTTTAGAAAAAGGAACCGCCTCTTCCCGCCCCTGTAATTGTAGACGATCACGCCAGCGCTAAACTCGAACAGCATGCGATCACAGGATAACAGGTTAAACGTCCTCAGCCGATTTAGTCGTCATCATTCTTCAGTAGTTACTCTTCTCTTCACAGGACAATACTATTTGGCATCAAGGTTTATAAACAGAGGATAGACAATAGAACCATGGCGCAGAAGGGTTACAAGTACGTGGAGCACACCGCAGACGTTGAGTTCGTCGCCATTGGAGGGACTATCGAGGCCGCGTTCAAGAACGCGTTCCTTGCGATGTTCAACACGATGGCGGACATAGGCAAGCTGCCGAAGAGCAAGGCGAAGACACAGAAGCTTACGATCAACGACAGCGCCAGGACGCTGGAAGACCTGCTTTGGTTCGGGCTCCAGGACGCTCTCTCCGTCACTGACGCGGAGGGCGTGTACGCGTACGGGATAGCGTCGCTCTCCATAAGCACAAGCATGGGGGAATACAACATAAACGCGGTGCTCAAGGCGAAGAAGAAGGAGCAGAAGTTCTCAAAGCTCGACGTGAAGGGGGTGTCGCAGTTCGACCTTAAGATCGTGAAGAGCGCCAAGGGCTATGGAGTAAGCGTTGTCCTTGATGTTTAAAAGCCAGGAGGGGAAGTTGAATCCCCCTTTTCCGCTCTGCAGGCGGACGCATAGCCGATCTGCCATCCTGGCACGACTATTAACTTGATATC
>JAJYFQ010000047.1 GCA_021785375.1 Microcaldota archaeon
AACGCAGGGAGCGGATAAAATAACCGGGATTCACAATCGGCTCGCCGAATCTATGAAGATACATGATGAGGAGAGATTCTTGCCGCACGTCACTATTGCGAGGGTTAGGGGCATGAAGGACAGGCGTGCGTTTGTGGAGCTAGCCACAGAGTACGAAGAGCACAATTTCGGCACTTTTGCCGTCGATTCCCTGGTCTTGAAAAAGAGCACCCTGACGAGCGGAGGGCCGGTCTACGAACTGTTACACGAAAGCAAGCTCTGACTTCCTCTTCGCGAACTCTTCGGGGTTCTCCTTGTTTATCCTCTCGGCAGGGCCATATACCTTGTTGTTGAGGAGAAGCTCGTAGCTCGAGCCGGTCTTCAGGTCTATCGCTATGTTCCTCACCTCATTCCCGAAGAGATCCGCCTCGATGAGCGCACCGCCGACAGCCTTCTCTATCTCGCTTACTGTTGGGCCAAGGTCGATGGCGCCATTCTGCAGACCGATCAGCCGGACCTCGATGTTCTGGAACCTGCCGGTCCTTCCTGCTATCTCGTGGACTTGGTGCTTTTTGAGAGGCAGCGACGGCCTAAGCAACATGCCCGATGCGATGTTTACGTCGTATATTGAGACAAGGATGTCGCTGGTTATGTTCCTTGCAAGGACGTATCTCTTGTCTGGCGTGTACTCCTGGAAGATCGCCTTCCCGATCTCTAGATCTCGGCTCCTGTCCTCGACCGTCGCAAGCGATGTGTTCCACCTGTTCCCGGTCCTGAGCTGCAGCCTCGCCGACCCGAATGTGGGCTTTGATGCTTCCCTTGCATACGCCTTCCAGAGATTGTGCATTCGACCAATTGACTATCTTCGATGCACAGGTATTTGAGTTTTTTCCTGTGTCAGGCGCAACCTCCTGCAGATCCTGTCTCGGAGGCCTCTCTCTGTTTGTGTGATAGGTTTATATTATGTGTTCTTGATACGATATCATGGCACGAGCCAGTGCGTCTCCAAAGCCGAGCGGTTCGATACTGTCAAGGCTGCAGCTATTCTTCTTCTGGCTCAAGGTGAGGCAGGACACCCCATCAGCATGGTTCAGCGGCCCTTACAGCAGGATAAAGGCGCTAAGATTCTCTGTGGTGCTGCTCTCGCTCCTCAACTTCTCGATGTTGATGTTCTCATTTCACGTCTTCACAGCATCAGGCAGGCTCTTTCTATGGACGGGGATCGAGGCCTCGATCTACATCATTGTGGCCATAGTCTTTCTCCTCGGCCTGAGGATATGGTACGCGCCATCCCTTGCATTCTTCGTGCTTAACCTGTTCATAGACTACTTTCTGGAGCAGTCGGAGTTCCTTAGCCAGCTGTCGTCTTCTGTCTCGTTGCTGCTCTCGCTCACATGGGTCTACCTTGTGCTGGCCGCTGTTGTGCTGATGCGCTATGACAAGGGCTCCAAGCTGAGTAACGACCTGATGGAGAGCTAGTAAAGGGAGCCGCGGAATAGTGGAACTATACGAGAGCGGGCTGAATCAGATTTATATACTTTATCCTGGCATAATGATATCACGATTAGCTCTTCAGTGCTAGTTTTCAGCTGATCTTATGAAGATAGAGGTCATAGAGAGCACCCCGCAATCACTGCGCTTCAAGCTCAGTGGAGCCGACCTTAGCGTGGCCAACGCCCTCAGGAGGATAGCGATAAACAGTGTGCAGTCATTCGCCGTGGACAGCGTGACGTTCTATGAGAATGGGACATCGATGTTCGACGAGTACATTGCGCACAGGATAGGCCTTGTGCCTCTGGTGACCCCGGGAAAGGGGTACGACGAGAAGGATGAGATCCTATTCAACCTCAGCGCTGAGGGTCCAACCACAGTCTACTCGAAGGATATAAAGAGCAATGACAAGTCGGTAAAGGTGGCGAACGAGAACATACCGATAATGAAGCTTGCGGCGGGACAGACGCTCAGGCTCGACGGGAAGGCGGTTATGGGAAGCGGCTCTAAGAGCTCGAAGTTCCAGCCGGGGCTCGTTACCTACAAGGCGCTCTCCGAAGACACTTATGAATTTTATATTGAGACATTTGGTCAGATGCCACCTACGGAGATACTCTCTAGGGCGTTAAGCATAATAAGTGACGATGTCAAAGAGGTATACAAGGAGCTAAAATAACGCAGGGGTGGCAGAGCCTGGTCAAATGCGCTGGCTTGAGGGGTCAGTAGCTTAGAGCTTGCGTGTGTTCAAATCACACCCCCTGCATGATGGTGAAGAGATGCGAGAGATAGAGAAGAAGGGAATAAAGGAATGGCTCGCGGAGCTTGATAAGGTACCTGAGGGAGGCAAGAACTCTGATCTCTGGTGCTACGTCTACAAACTCGCATCGCAGCCGAGAAGGAAGAGGGTCGCGGTCAATCTATCGAAGCTCGACAAAGTGGCCAGGGATGGAGAGAACATCGTTGTCCCCGGAAAGGTCCTTGGCGGAGGAAGCATCAGCAAGGGAATCAACGTGACTGCCGTTGAGTACTCGGATGGCGTAGAGGAGAAGATAAGGGGCGCCAAGGGAAAGCTCCTGACCCTGCAGGAGATGATGAAGAAGGAGGGCATAAGGGTTATCGGATAAGTGATGTTCATGGCGGACTATGTTATCGACGGATCGGGCAAGGTTCTCGGAAGGATAGGGAGCCAGGTTGCGAAGCGCCTTCTCAATGGAAAGAGCGTTGCTCTCATCAACGCGGAGAAGCTGTACATCAGCGGCGACCCGAAGGGCCTGTTCGAGAAGTACAAGAGGCTCGTAGAGCTCAAGGACAAGGCAAACCCGGAGCACTCCCCGTACTGGTCTAGAAGGTCAGACCTCTTCGTCAAGAGGGTGATAAGGGGCATGCTCCCTTACAAGAAGCCAAGGGGAAAGGAGGCGTACAGACTCCTCAAGGTCTACATAGGGGTTCCGGAGGAGTTCAGGAAGGCGAAGGTCGAGAAGATCGAGTCGAAGAACGCGAATGACATTTACCACTCAATAACAACCATTGGAGAGCTCACTGAGATGCTCGGATACAAGGGCTGATGATGATATTTATGGCAGAACAGGCAAAGGGAACCGGAAATCTTGACAAGGAGCTCGAGGCTCTTTACCAGCCGAAGGCAGTGCAGCAGAAGAAGACGGCCGCAAAGGCAGCTTCGACGAAGGCAAAGGCGCCTGGAAAGTCTTCGACTAAGAAGAAGGCCGTAATCGCAAGGGGGAAGAGGAAGCGCGCCGTGGCCAGGGCCACGCTGCTTCCTGGAAACGGAACCCTGCTCTTCAACGGCAGCGACATCAAGATGATGAAGCCGGACGTGCTCCGTGAGCTTGTGATGGAGCCGATAAGGATCTCGGCCCAGGCGCAGGGGCTCGCAAGCTCGTCTAACATAAGCATAAATGTTTACGGCGGGGGCAGGAGCGGGCAGGCCCAGGCGGCGAGGAGCGCGCTCGCGAAGGTCCTTGCCAGCGCATCTGGAGAGGGCCTGAAGAGCATGTACATGCAGTACGACAGGACCCTGATGGTCGACGACTACAGGAGGGTCGAGCCGAAGAAGTTCCTAGGGCCGAAGGCGCGCGCGAAGTTCCAGAAGTCTTACAGATGATGTTGCTTAGTGATTTCCATGATGGTTCCGGTAAGATGTTTTTCCTGCGGACAGGTCGTAGCAGACAAATGGGAGGAGTACAACAAGCGCGTCAACGTAAACAGGGAGGATTCCGGAAAGGTCCTCGACGACCTCGGGGTCAAGAGGTACTGCTGCAGGAGGATGCTCGTAGGAAACGTGGAACTGATTGACGATATAATAAATTATGGCAGGAAGTAGGAACACGGGACACGACGTATAGGTATAAAAATAACCTACGCCAAGCAATAAAGTGCGGGGTCGTCTGCTAGCTTGGTTAGGCTCTGTGCTTAGGGAGCATAAGACCCGCGTTCAAAATAGGCCCGTTAGGGTCCATGAAAATCGCGGCGACCCCGAATATTATGGTGAAATGATGGAGAACGAACAGTTGCTGACGGATCAGGCAGCATACCTGGAGGCCGGGGTGCACATAGGCACCAAGGTAACGACCCCGGGGATGCGCAGGTTCATCTACAAGATCCGCGAGGACGGGCTCTTCCTCCTCAACCTCTCAACGATAAACGAGAGAGTCTTGCAAGCAGCGAAGATGATGGCGAAGTATGAGGCAAAGGACATAGTCGTCACTGCCTCCAGGATATATGCGATCTCTGCAGCGGCAAAATTCGCTGAGATAACGGGCACGAAACTCATGTCGGGGCGCGTGATGCCCGGGGTTTTCACAAATCCAAGGAGGAGCGACTACTCGGAGCCTTCGATGATACTCGTCAGCGACACCAGGAACGAGAGGCAGGCGATCCGGGAGGCGAGCAAGACAAGCATACCGACAGTGGCTTTATGCGACACCGATAACCTGATCAAGTACGTAGACCTGATAATCCCATGCAACAATAAGGGGAGGAGGTCGCTCGCACTGGTATACTTCTTATTGGCAAGGGAGTTCCTCAAGGAGAAAGGCTTAATAAAGACAAATGAGGAGTTCACCTACAAGATCTCCGACTTCGAAGCGAAACTGGAGATGAAGGCGAACTAATTGGAGAGCCACGCACCAAGGTCGATGAAGGGCCAGGCAGCGATAGACTTCCTGGTCTCATACGGAATAGTACTGATAGCTCTCGCGATAACCATAATCATCCTGTTCAAGATAAGCATAAACAACTCCTATACAAGCTCTCCGTACTGCACCCCCAGCCCGGGATTCTCCTGCGGATTCTTCACTATAAACGCGCTGAGCGGCGTGCTCTCAATACAGATGGACCAGGCCACCGGCGGACCTATAATAGTGAGCGGGCTTGCCTGCTCATCCGACTTCAATGCAAGCGGAAACATGCCGGAATTCGGTAACATCTTCGTGACTGCAAACGCGATCTATTACCCCAACGGACGGTTCACGCAGAACACGATTTACAGTGGATCGGCGGATACGTTCTCGCTCTACTGCTACGGAACGGGGGGCATAGCGACGGGACAGCTCGGCAGCGCATTCACAGGATACGTCTGGATGAACTACACCGTGCCCAACTACGGCCAGAGGACCCAGCTCGTCGCAACGGTGAATGCAAAGTACACCTGAGTCACTTTGCGGGAGGCGCAGCCGCTCCCACCCTCCTAACAGTTATGAGAAGCAGCCACATTATCACGAAGAATAGAGCGATGAAGGATACTGCCCCCACTATGCTTATCGTGCCGGTGACCAGGAATGCCAGCCCGAGGAAGAGGTTCATCGAAGCGAAGAGAGGGGGTATTGCGGGCAGCGGCACCTTGTACTTCGAGAGTATCCGCATGGTTATGAGGAGCCCCACCGCAGACCCTAGTATCGCCATAGTGGATATGAACGTGTTTGCAAAGCTCACGTATGCCCCGACGGAGAGCATGAGAGGCAGGGCAAGGTCCCCCGCCCCGAGGGCGACCTGGGAGACCTGGGGAAGTGCACCGTAAGAGATCATCCTCTTTATCGCGGGATTCTTCACCCCAGTCCTCTTAAGGTTGGACTGTATCTCGGTCCTCTCCTTCGTGCTGAAGTAGGACTTCGGTATCATCTCAACGTCAGATGATCCTATAAGGAAGGCGAGATTGCGCTCCGACATCGCTCTTGCCATGACCTGCATGTGCTTTGTCACGAACACGGCTATGTAGTCGTAAGCGGCGAGGAACGCCATGAACACGTACGTGAGGTAGAAACCGTTTATGCCGATCACGACGCCGAAGCCCATGCCGGAGATCACTACGGCAAGATTGCGCAGGTTGGGCCACCTGTTCTTGGCAACAACCAGCCCGGAGGCAAGGACGAGTGCTGCTGCGGCGGAGGAGACGGTATCAAGGTGCGGGAGGAAGTCGCCTATCAGTATGAAGAAGAGGAATGCGGAGGGAAGGCCTATCGCGTAAGCTTCGAGGGCCTTGAAGAGGAATGCCCCCTTGTACACCCTGAGCACGAAGATCAGGATGATTGAGGAGATTATTATCAGCAGTATGAGGTACGCGGCGAACTCCGCTCCCTGGCTTCCCGAGACCTGGGTCGTCGTTATCACCGCAAGGTAAGAGGGAGGAAGGGATAGGTAAGTGACAACGAAACCGCCGAACTGCACGATAAGGAAGAGTGAGAATATCTCCACAAGCTGCCGTCTCTCTATCCTGCGCTCCGTTGAGTC
>JAJYFQ010000048.1 GCA_021785375.1 Microcaldota archaeon
TTCTTCTGACTATGGGAGAGTTCCCAGTAGGTGGCTATAGACATAAATGGGCCGAGTTCGAATAAGCCCGTCCCAACAATCTCTGGAACGCCAGTATCTGGGTCTCCCTTCACTATGATCGGGGAATCCAACGGACCCGAATGGATCTTGGCGGGGTAGATCATCAGATGGTTCTGCAACGGATCGAACTCGTAATACGGTACGATCCTGTAGCCCTGTCTATCGGCATCTATGTTTTTGGACTTTCCTTTTGAGATCCTCCTTCTTCCCTGACGGCTGCTTCTAATTATGTTATCATAAAAACCCGTTGGGCCGATAGGCTCTAGCATTACCATATCTTTCCCTACCTGCATTACAGTATCTCCCCCTACAGACCCAATAGATCTGTTAACCCCTTCCCTAAAAACTGACCTGATAGATTGTATGGGATACCAGAAAAGAAATTTGTCAGTAGACTCTATCACTACGCCTCTCACATGGGGTCTCAGAACTTCCGAGAATACCGCCACATCATTCCGTTCCCGCGCCTCAAACTCCCTCATCTCTTCCCTGGTGGAAGGCATAGAGAGGTCGTGCGATATCGGTTTTACGGTTATGAAACATTGCGCCTCGATCCCCCCTTGGAGCGTTATAGTCTTTAATAGGACCGGAATAAAGTCTTCTGTCCATATACTGAAAGTGCGTTCCCTAGATACTATCTCGCTGCTATCCAACCGTGCATACTCCAGGCAATTAAATGTAACAGCCATTAATCCCTTGTTGAATTCCTGTTCGGTAACAATCCTGCGTCCCTCAAAACCAAATTGCCACCAACACACATCTTTCTTGTCGATGAGTCCGACCTCCTCTAACCTTGTAAGCATGTCCGCATCAACATGTCGCAATAATGGCTTCAGACGGGCTTCTGTCTGGCCACCATCCGTCACCACTTTTCCTCGCATAGAAACCGCATAACACATCTGGAATTTATGGTATTTATACTTTCCTTGGGAAAACCGGGGTCATAAGACCAGACGTATCGCTTTTAAGTACGTTAATCTGTAGGCAGATCCTGGTTGCCACTCTTCATCATCTTCTCTATCTCGTTCAGCGCTGCGTGGAGTTCCTTGTACCCGTCCCTTGTCCTGAAGTGACCCGCCCCTGGGATTACTATCACCCTGGAGCCGAGCTTCTCCTTGAAGACCTCGGAATCTGATACGTCTATGTAAGGATCGTTGTCAGATGATATCGAGACAAAGACCCTGCAATGCGCCCGTGCCCCCTTCCAGTCTATCGGTGTCTCAATCCAAGGCGCCAGAACATTCCTTCCCTTATAATCGAGCGAGCCTTCTATTATCTTGACGAAAGGTGCGACGAGTAGAGTGCCGCCGATCGCATCATCACCTGCCAGCTGCGCCAGATATCTCACAATGGCCTGGCAGCCCATGCTGTGGCCTATTAGATAGGTCTCTTCATCAGGCTTCCCGATCTCGGACGAGAGACAGGAGACCCACCCACCGATTGTTGGAGCCTTGGTATTGGGCATAGCTGGCGCCTTGACCCAGAACCCCTTTGACTCAAGCACGCCCTTCAGCCAGGGTATGAAGTCGCTCTCAGGAGTTGCTCCCCATCCGTGCACTATGAATACCCTTTTCACGATCTCCTCCTTGCGATAACTGAATATCCATGGTAGTGCCCTTGGTTTGTATGAATCCCGATTATCTTATATCCCTTAAGAAACTGCAACAGCTCCATTCTATCTGGCGAGTGGTGTGGAACCCCTTTCTCAGGTCCGGACAAAGGCACATAAGTGCGCGATTCTATCCATTTATGCGTCACTGGTTTCCCTTGCTCCTTCCATTCCTTCTCAACCTCTTGTGAGTTCTCATATGCAGGGATCTGCAGGAACAGGAGCCCGTCAGTCTTAATCACCCTGTTGATCTCCTTCAGTATCCTTTTGAACTTACGGGAGGTGGTGTGATGTATCGACCGCGTAGCCAGAATCAGGTCAAACTGCTTGCCTTTATAGGGTAGTCTTTTTGTGATGTCACCTAACTTGAGTTCGGCGGATAGCCCAAGTTTTGCAAGGCCATTATGGAGCTGGTCTAGAACCACTTTATAGCTGTCTATCCCACACACATGGTGTCCTCTCCTGGCGAAGTAGATTACGTGCCTGCCATGGCCGCATCCGATGTCAAGAACTCTTGAATTAGGTTCGAGCATCTTACTTATCGAGGGGATCTCTGGTTCTACCTTGTAACCCTTCTTCTTGTACCAACTGCTCCAGTTAGGCATATTATACGCTTTTCCCATCATGAATCCTTGTGGCCTAACGCGTCAGAACACTTCGGGCCTTGGCCAGTTGATGTCATTCGGCTGGATCTCCTGCTCCGTTACCTCCATCGCAGATGCGCTCATCCTGCTGTACATCAGAGCCGCAAGTCCGGCCAGCTCTACAGCTGTTACGAGTAGGAAGTAGTCGGTGCCTGTATTGAAGTACTGGTAGCTCAGCGCTATAAGCGAGAGCACTCCCACAACAAGGCCGGGATAGAACCCGAGCCTTGGCTTCGAGAGAAGAAGCAGTCCGAAGACGATGTTGAAGAACATTATGGAGAGGTTTACCGCCTGGTACGGATAGGTTGACAGGAACGTGGTAACCAGGTAGGAGATTCCATTCGAGGCAATCGTGCCCACGAAGAAGACCAGCGTAGGGTAAATGAAGAATGCAAGGACCAAGGCACCGGCGATCAGCACGATGCCTGCAATGTGGCTGAACGACGTGTTCCCGTAGGACGGCGCCGACGTTCCCGCCGAGATGTTATCTATGTCCTCCAAGCAGTAGTAGCCCTGCCCATACTTTACCAGGTCGGCATAGCAGAAGGGCCTCTTGCAATAGTCGCAGAGTGCGTAGGCCGGACGCCACGGGTGTGTCGTACACTTCATGCTGCTTATATCAACCGTCTGCTGCACGGAAGGAACCTCCTTTGCGCCCTTCACTGCGGAGGGCGCTGCCTCCTCCCTGGCCTGTGTCGCAGCAGCAGGCCTGGCCGGCTCGGGAGCCGGAACCGGCTCGCGCTGAGCCTGAATAGGTTGTTCCCTCGGAGGGGCAGGAAGCTCAAGTTCTTGAGCAGGAGCAGTAAGCAGCTCTCGCTTCTTGCTATTGGAACGGCTCTGGGTAGCGCCAGTGCTCATTCCGCGTCTCTTGAAGATTAAGAGATCATCAGAGTCTGGCGCCAATAACAAAACCCCCTCAGTACTTTGAGTATAAACCCCTAGCTGCCGCTCTCTGGGCCTGTTGCTTCTTCTTCTCGAATATCCCCCTGTGCTTCGCGCAGCTTATGCAGTAGTACACCTTGCGTGAGGTGAAGAACCTTATGTTTCCTTCGTTAGCCTCGGTTCCGAGGTTTATTCTCTTCTCCTCTGTGACCGCCTTGTTCCTTGGTACCATCCTGCCGCAGTTGTCGCAATGCACTGGTGGTTCTCGTCCTCTCATCATCTACACCGTGTTTGGTCTGAATTCAATATGAGGCATATCAGTATATATATCCATCTGGACGTCAATGACGGTGTGTTGACTGGCCCTTCTTCCTGAAATGCCTAAGCGCGGCAAGCTTTACCGTGTCATTCACGAATAGGAATGCAACGGCCAAGGCCAGGGTAAGCAGTATCGGTTCGGCCCCTATTCGCTGTATGACTATCCCGTAGTACGAGAGCAGGACCCCTATGGCTATGCCGATAAGCGATGAGATTACGAGTGCGTTGCTCGGCCTCGACTTCCAGAAGAAGCGCTTCTCCCTCAGATTGAAGACTGTTGCCTTGTCTGTCACATTGAGCATCAGGAATACCAGGGTCTGGAACCCCGCCGCGGTGAGCCCGAAGAGCCCGAATCCTATCGGAATGAAGAGCAGGGCCTCAAGCATGAGTGCGATGCCCATTATCCCAGAGACATAGACCATCGACCTTGTGTTCCACACATCCGGCCTTGTCGAGAATCCAGTATTGTCAGTGGAGATGGAGATGTTGACTATGTCATTCGTGAAGATGAGCAGTATGAGGAGAAAGGGAGTTATCGGGACCATATTGAAAGCTATGAAGGTGATGCCGACGAATCCCACGATCTGGAAGACCTTCGCCACCTTTACCATCGTGTACGTAGCCATCCGCTCGAAGATCCTCCTGCTCTCCTTCACGGCATTGACTAGAACCCTGAGCCCTCCCCTCGTTAGGACGAGAGCCGCAGCGCTCTTCGCCACATCAGTGGCATTGGATACGGCTATCCCTACCTCGGCCTGCTTGAGCGCGGGAGCATCATTGACCCCGTCTCCCGTCATCCCGACTATCAGGTTCCTCTTCTGGAGTGCACTGACTATGGTGTACTTATCTTCAGGGTATATGTTGGCGAACCCTCCAGACTCGGTTATCTTCTCGTCAAGGTTGGGGCCCCATGGCAGGGCCTTGTTCATGCTTATTATGCTGCCGCTGATCCCGACCTCCCTGGCGATCTGGTTGGCAACAGCCACGTTGTCTCCGGTAAGCATCTTTATGGAGACGCCGAGGCCGTGAAGCTCTCGTATCAGCGCGTGAGCATCCGGCCTGGGAGGATCGTACAGCGCTATGAGCCCTATTATGAGCCACCTCCCTCCGCTCGGCCGTATCGCTACTGCTATGGTCCTGAACCCGTGCTTGGCGAACGAGTCAACATCCTCATTGATCAACTTCATGTCGTGCCGCGATGGGCGCGCGAGCTTGACCATCGGCAAGACTGAGCCCTTCATGACCTCGTAAGTGTCCCTGTTCTCTATCAGCGCGTATGTCCTCTTCGTCATCGGATCGAAGGGTGTGAACTGGATCTGACGGCCGGGCCTTATCCCATGGCTCTTTGCATAGTAGAGAACCGCATCGTCGATCGGGTCGCTGTCCTCCTTCCTTGATGCTTCAGCGGCATGCTTGAGTACAAGGTTGGTGCTTCCGCGTATTGCGACCACGTACTTCACCGTTATCCTGTTCTGCGTCAGGGTTCCGGTCTTGTCAACGCAGAGAACGCTCATCACGGCAGTATTCTCTACGGCCTCAAGCTTCGTAACCAGGATTGACTTCCTGGCGAGTTTCTCGGTACCAAGCGCCATTGCTACAGTGAACGCGGCAGAGAGGGCAACCGGAACAGACGCTATGAAGATGACCAGGAGGAATGGCAGCATCACTCCAAGGCCAAGGTGCAGATTGAAGAACCCATAGAGAAACATTATCGCAACAACCACCGCGTCTCCGGCAACGAGGTACTTCACAAAGCCCATTATCACTTCTTCAAGATGCGATCTCGGCTTCGCCTGGCTTACCAGCTCGGCGGTCTTTCCGTACTTTGTGCGCACCCCTGTGTTACTGACCAGGCACGTTGCCTCGCCTTTTCGGATGATGCTTGCCTGATATACCTGGTCTCCCTCAGCCTTTTCTATCGGCATAGACTCCCCGGTGAGCACGGATTCGTCGACCTCGAGAAGGTCGCTCTCGAATACTATTGCATCGGCAGGCACTATGTCCCCGAGCCTGACACGGATCACGTCACCCGGCACAAGGGTATCGGCATTGACAATTCCCCAGTGTTTGTCTCTGATGGCCTTGGCCTTTGGGGCGAGCATGCTCCTGAGCGCCCTCACTGAATTGTCTGCGCGGTACTCTTCGAAGAACCCGATGATCGCATTGAAGACAAGAAGTGCCGTTACTATGTAGAAGTCAGCCATGTGGCCGAGGGCATAGGAGAGAACCACGACCAGCCAGAGGAGAAGCTGCACGGGCCCATAGAACTTCCTGGCAAATAGGAGCGCACGGTTTTCGCGTTTCTCGGGCAGCTTATTGTATCCGAACCGTGACAGGCGTTCCGTGGCGTCGCCACTGCTCAGCCCCTCCCTTCTGGATCCGGTTTCGCGAAATGCCTCGTTTACTCTCTGCGCTCCCCTGCCCGCCATCGATCTCGTTACGCATGTGGACTATAAAAAGCCAAACTATGCCAAATAAATACCTTATTCTGCAGATACAATCATGGATCCCGAGTGCAGGAAAATAACCAAGGCGATGATACCGGCGGTCAGGGCATACCTTGCGGATGTGATGAGCAGGAAGTATGGATACAAGCAGCAGGAGATAGCGAGGAGGCTCGGAGTAGCACAGGTTGCTGTGAGCAAGTACAGGAAC
>JAJYFQ010000049.1 GCA_021785375.1 Microcaldota archaeon
GGTCTTTGTTGACTCTGGTTACCACCCTCGGGTTCGCCCTCTTGTTGGGCTTTCCCATGCCGAAACAGTCAGTCGAAAAGGATAAGAGTTTGACGTTATAACGGAATTATGGGATGAAGCCATATGCTCCAGAAAACTTATGAAGATGCATATGTGGACGAGAGCATAGGCCTTACCAAAGAATGTTTTGCAAAGTGGGTGTTCAACACAACGCGGACTCAGGATTACACAAAGTCAAAGCTCATCAGGAAGAAGGGGCAGAAGACCTGGCTTGCCTTAATAAAGAAGAAAATTGTCGGGTCTATAACCATAAGTGAAGATGGCAAAGGATGCGAGCTCAGTGCCTTTTATGTGAGACCTGGAATGCAAGGGAAGGGAATTGGCAAGGTTCTATTCCTTAAAGCCCTTGATTTTGCGAGGGGGAGGGATATCCGACTGGACATGTATGCCCATAGCAGGAAGACTATAGCGATTTATAGGGGATGGGGTTTCAGGAGGGACATGAAGAGGGGAATCTTTTACCGTCACTGGGACGAATGGCCGGAGGGCCTCAAGGCAAAATGCATATACATGCGTAGAGACGGCAAGAAGGTATTTAAACCTTAACCGAGCATACAATACTGTCAAACGGCCATAGGAACGGTGTCACACCCGAACCCATTCCGAACTCGGAAGTTAAGCCCGTTCACGACATGAAATACTACCCCTTGGGGCGGGAAAGCATGTTGCTGTTTGGCACTTTTTCAATTTGTTAGCGTGAGCTTTCACTTCTTCCTCATGTAGAGCTCTTCGATCGCGGACATGAGTATCGGCCTGTACCTGTTGTCAGGAAGCAGCGATCCGTACTTCTGCGCCGCCTGCTTTGCCATGTGGCCGTACCTCCCCGCTTCCTTCTTCGCATACTCAAGGCTCCCGTACTTCTCTATCACCTTGACCAGGAACTCGATCTCCTTCTTGTTCTTCTCCCCTCTTCCCTTCCTGTAGATCCTGTTGATCTTCGTCTTCTCGTGCTGGTCCGCGTGCTTGTACGCATGCAGTATGATGAGCGTGAGCTTCCCCTCATAGAGGTCCCCGTACCTCTGCTTCCCGAAGACCTTCTCATCCGCCGTCATATCCAGTATGTCGTCAGTTATCTGGAAGGCGATCCCTGCCGGGCTCCCTATGTCCTGCAGCATCTTCAGCGTCTCCTGATCTTCTCCCGCGACAATGGCGCCGAGCTGCATGGGCCCGTAGACGCTGTAGAAGCACGTCTTGCTGCCTATTATCCTGTAGTAGAGCTCCTCGTTTGCCTTGCCCATGTCGCGGGTGTTGTATATGAAGTTCGTCTCGACGTACTGGCCCTCTACAGTGTACTGAAGCATGTTGTAGAAGTAGTCGAAGAACCTTCCTCCTGGCTTCGGTCCTGCCCGCTCCATATAGTCCTTTACGATCTTCCACATGGCCAGGTGCACCGCGTCACCGGCATTTATCGCTATCTCCTTTCCGTAGAGTTTGTGGAGAGCTGGCTTCCCCCTCCTCATCTCCGAGTCGTCCTCAACGTCGTCGTGTATGAGTATCCAGTCCTCCGAGATCTGCATCGCGGCCGACGGAAGGAGAAGGTCGGCCTTCTTTGCCCCGAACATCTCGCCACAGAGAAAGAGGAGGCCCGGCCTCCTGTAACTTCCCTGGCGCTCGCTGTACTCCCTCGCTATCATGTAGTGCTCGTAAGGCGGCTTGACCGGAAGATACTTCATTATCTCCGTGTAGATCTCCGCCTTGTGCGTTCCCACGTACTCCTTGAAGTCCATTGGATCAGTTCTACTATTTACCGGATGCATTCTTAAAGTATCTGCAGTATTCGTTGATAGGGCAATTTTCACACAGCGGTCTCGGCCTGCAGTGTTCCTTCCCCAGCTCGACAAACTGGGCATGGAAGTCCTTGTAAAGGTCAAGACTCTTACCAATCTTGTCGGATATGAGTCCACGAAGCTCGTCGTAGTCTATCCTTTCGTCTATTCCGTAGACTCGGGACATTATCCTCTTCGTGTACGCATCTACCACGAAGATCGGCTTGTTTGCAACGTACAGGATTATCGAGTCCGCGGTCTCCCTTCCCACACCGTTGAGCGAGAGGAGCTCCTTTCTCAGCTCGGCGGTGCTCTTGTCGAACATCCCGTCAAGGCTCCCGTAGTTTGTGAATATGTATGACGCTATCCCTTTGAGCCTTGATGCCTTCTGCCTGTAGAATCCGCTGGGCCTGACAAGCCTCTCGAGCCTCCGCAGGCCCATACGTCTTATCTTCCTCAGGTCCAGAGCATTCTCCGACTTGAGGTTAGCTATAGCCTTCTCGACGTTCTTCCACGTCGCCTGCTGAGTAAGTATGGCCCCGATCACTATCTCGTCGCGCGTCTCGCCAGGCCACCAGTTGAGATAGCCGAACCTGGATCTGAGCTTCTTGTATAATTGATCGTAGGACAGTTTCAAGATCTCTCCCAGAAGAGCGTCTGGCGACTTAGACCTTTATCTCGCCGGCCTTTATCTTGGCGATCATCTCCATCGCACCCTTGCCTTCGCACGTGACGTTCATGCTCTTGCAGGTGCCGAGCACCTGGGTTACGCGAGACTGGAGCGAGTTCCCGTAGATCGATGCCTCCTTCGCCTTGGCGATCTTCTTTACCTGTTCGAGCGTTATGTTGCCGACAACCTCCTCCTTGACCTTTGCACCCTTCTGTATTCCCAGCTCCTTGAGTATCATCGCGCTGGTTGTTGGAGATCCCACCTCGACCTTGAAGGTCTTCGTGGCAGGGTTGACCGTGACCTTGACCGGAACCTTGATTCCCTCGAATGGACCAGTCTTTGAGTTTATCTCGTTTATTATGTTCGCGACATTGACTCCGAGAGGCCCTAGCGCGGGTCCGAACGGCGGTCCGCTGGTTGCCTTTCCCCCCTCTATCAATCCGTTGATTACTACTTCAGGCATACTATCACTCCGATTCAGCTTTCTCTATTATCCTGGCCATGTTCGACTTTGTCGTGACAGGGATAGGAACAGCAACATCCATGAGCTCCACTGTTATCTCCTCTTTTGACGAGTCAACCTTAATAACTTTTGCCTTGTAGCCCTTGAACGGCCCGGAAAGGAACTCGACCACGTCGCTCACTCCGATCTCCTGGACATGCTTCTTGGACAGGAGCATCTTGTCCAGCTCCTCGCTGCCCAATGGGGTAGGTAGAACGCCCTTCACGTGAGGCTCGTTCATCACGAGCTCCCTGCACGCGAGCTCGTTCTCCGCTTCCACTATCACGTAGCCGCGCATTCCGTCCAGGAGTATTATCGAGTATATCCCCGTGTTTGCCTTCTGGGTCTTGTTCTCCAGTATGTCTGCGGTAATCTTCTCCTGGCTTGACGTTACTCTTACTACGAAGTACACACGAATCACGCACTCTTTTATACCATTTCCCGTAAATCTCTCTCTATGATCGGCATCAGGGTACCGAAGAGGAACGCTGAAGCGACCGCGGCTTATCTAAAAGCGCATAAGCTAATGGATAAACAACACCTAGTATTTGGTAGACGTGAATTTATATACTTTCCTGTCATCAGGCATGGCCGCTAAGCAAAGAGGACGCTGAAGATATTGGGCGCAGTCGAGGTCAACGAGCGATTCGGGGAGCGTGAAGTCCAGGGGGATTACCGTGCGATGCTCCTGAAGGAACTGGGAAAGAAAGGGTACGATGACGCGATAAAGAGCTATGATCTGATAGGTGATACTGCCGTCATAGACGCAGAGCCAAGGATCGCAAGGAAGATCGCAAAGGTCATAGTTAGGATAAACAAGAACGTGAAGAGGGTAGTCAGCAAGAATGGTGCAGTATCAGGAGTCTATAGGACGAGGAACTTCACCAACGTCTACGGCAGGAAGGGCTTTGACGTGACATATAGGGAGAACGGAATAACCCTATCCCTTGACATAAGGAAGGCGTTCTTCTCTCCAAGGCTCTCTTATGAGAGGAAGAGGATATCCGAAGCGGCAAGGGACGGGGAGAACGTCGTTGTCATGTTTGCAGGAGTGGGACCGTACGCCATCCTTATCGGCAAGGAGCACAGGAAGTCGAGAGTGGTCGGAATAGAGCTGAACAAGACGGCATGCGCCTACATGAAGAGGAATATCGCCCTCAACAGGCTGAATAATGTAACCCCCGTGGCAGCCGACGTCAAGAAAGTGGCAAGGAAGTACAAGGGATTCGCTGACAGGATCGTGATGCCGCTCCCGAAGGACTCCTACGAGTTCCTTGATTCGGCGCTCGTCATGGCAAAGAGGAGTTGCGTGGTGCATTTCTACGCATTTGGCAGCAAGGACAACCCTTATGCGCCGTACATCGACAGGATAAGGGGCTTCTTCAGGGAGAGGAGGAGGAAGGCAAGGATACTCTTCAAGAGGGAGGTAAGGACCTACTCCCCACTTGAGGTTGAAGTTGTGATAGATTTTCTAGTCTACTAGTCCATTCAAAGATACACGCAGGGTCTTTGTATTAATGAAGTACCAAATATCTGTGTCGTTTATGATCAACACAGATTCTACTCTATGACTATTATAATCAATATAGATTATATTTTATGACTATTGTGGTCAACACAGATAATAAGGACACTAACTCCCTGTTCTTGGTCAATCGACGTTTCTGTGATAAGCTGTTTTGGCCAGACTTAACGGCATTGTCAACCTATATAATCCTTATTGTCCAACTAATACTGAGTTAGATGTCAGGCAAGAGAAGGGGTCAGTCGGTAATAGAGTTCCTTTCGACATACTCGTGGTCGTTCCTCATCCTCGCCGTCTTCATGGCGGTGGTTGCAAGCTACGTCTTCACCAGAGGCGCGAATACATTCTCGCCTTCGTACTGCTACATCAGCCCCGAGCTGCTCTGCCAGGAAGCATTCGTAATGTCGAACTCCACGGGCTCTGTCATAACCATGATCTTCGTGAACAATCTTGGCACAGGAATATCATTTGCGGCAAACTCCTTCTCGGTCTCGCCCACTTTCGGGCAACAGAGATATCTGGGGACATGCTATCCTGAAAATGCGGTCCAGGGATCGCTGGTGATATGCAATGCAACGGCAAGCGGATACTCGCCCAGTACAGGCCAGCAGCTCGAGCCGACGTTCACGCTCACGTACAGCATCTGTCAGAAGACGTGCGGCAGCCAGTCGTACAACACGTCAGGGACGGGAACCGTATTCGCCTCTCCACGCCATAAAATAATATCCGACGTCACGCTGTTCGACAGCCCTGCAACAGGCAGTATAGTGGTCCAGGGAATCAAGTACCCCAACGGCGCAACGATACCCGTGATATTCGGCGTGCACTACACGATCTTCGGGATCCCGCCTTCGGGTGCAGCCTTCAGCCAGTGGCAGGCTTCAGGAAATGTGGTTGTGACCAGCCCCTCTGTTCAGAGCACAAGCTTCAATGCAGCCGGAGACGGCACACTGACTGCGATTTATGTGGGGGCAACGAGCACCAGCAGTACGTCCTCAACCTCGTTGACCACGTCGAGCACGACTTCGTCAACAACATCATCTACCACTTCAAGTACTACATCAACCACTACATCCAGCACGAGCACGACCACGATAGCAACCCCATCCTTATACGCCACGATCAACACTGGAGGCTGCCCCGAATTTGCAGCCTACGATCCAAATAACAACTACATCTACGTCCCTAATTATTGCTCAGACACCGTCTCCGTAATCAGCGGCACCTCGGTGGTAGCCAATGTCCTCGTAGGAAACGCCCCCACCTTTGTGGCCTATAATCCGAGCAACAACTACATCTATGTTGCTAATTATGGTTCAGACACCGTCTCCGTAATCAGCGGCACCTCGGTGGTAGCCACTATCACATTGTCTTGCATTTCATATTGCGAACCATCCTCCATAGTCTACAATCCAAACAACAATTATATGTACGTCACTAATTACGACGGGGGCACTGTCTCCATAATCAGCGGCACCTCGGTGGTAGCAACGGCGGGTGCAGGCTACGAGCCACAATTCGCAGCCTACAATCCAAGCAACAACTATGTGTATGTTCCGGATTACA
>JAJYFQ010000050.1 GCA_021785375.1 Microcaldota archaeon
GACTTTAATGAAGGTGCAATAATGTTATCACGCAGAGGGGACCCCCCACTGCCAGTAATTGCGGCAAGGTCGAGGAGCGCCATCTATGCAGAGCTTAACGAGCGAGGATTTGATGGAAGGTCGCTCTTCCTGAAGTGCAGAAGGGCCTATGCAGATCCGGCCCTAACCTCCATATTCAGGGGACATACGGTTACCGATGCAACTTCCTTCAGCATAGTGGGCGAGGCAGAGCGCCTTGCTGAGCTTCATGTGGCCCTGCCCTCGGTAGTAGCTGCACCGGTCGCACTGGTCGAAGGCGGCAGGGTTGGATACCTGATCAAGCACATCGACGGCCTTCCGTTCAGCGAGTACTACGCCAGAGTTGCAGAGGTCATGGATGGAAAGGGAGCTCTCTCAGGGCTTCAGGCAGGCAACTTCATGCTCAGGACAGCCATGGAGTTCCTGGAGCTGACCGAGGAGTTCATCAGAGCGGTAAGGCATCTGCACGCCAAGGGCCTGAGCCATGGCGATGCAAAGCTCGACAACGCGATTGTCACCAGAGAGCGCAGGATAATCCTTATGGACCCAATGGCGCCGTCATCTCCTGATCATCTCTCACATTACAGGCAGAATGCCGTAAGGAGAGACAGGGAGAGCATAGAGAGGATAAAGGCAGAGATAGAATCGGTGCTGAGGTACATAGACAGAATAAGTTAGATTCTCCAAGAGAATTAGGTCTCTTCAGAAATGCCTCTTTATCTTTGATTTCAGAGCCTATTTTTCTACTGCTATAAATACCCAAATGACAAGTGATCCTCAGAAATAAGGCCATTTGCTAAGGCCGTTTTGTCGACGGAAGGATCGGACAGGAGACACTTCCACTATTTTCCAGTGCTGCACTTCTCGATTCCATTCCAGTGAAAGAAAATAGGGTGCTTCCATAGATCTAAAATAAAAAGTTGCGCACGAGGAAAGACCATCTTTTTAGGAGCGATTTGGCTTGCCAGGGGGATCCCCTGGCCAGAAGGCCTTGTTTTCCAAAATTCCCGAACGCAACGCTTTAAGGGAAAGGTTTTTCGTTCCGGGAAGATGGAATATAGTAGTTCTGCAAGGCTGGTTTAAGGAATTTTATAGCTATGGAAGCCATAGATCACGAGAGGGTAATTTGTGAGCAGCCCATATCTCTTTTAATTCTTCAACCTTACTCTTCATCCCTTCTTTGTCAACAAGGACAGAAGGTATTCCATACCCGGTTGAAGTCCCTGGAGAAGCGCCTTCCATATAGCCAGGATATCTTTTAAAGATCTCAACAGTAGGCACTAGCCAATTTTCTATTATAACAGTTGCAACGTATCCGTTATCTACGTCTAAAAGCTTTGGATGCTTGGCTACTTCCATTGCAACTCTCTCTGAAGACTCGGATACGCAAACAAGCACAGAGACCTCAGCACCACCTATATTAAATGGCAACATCTCAGCATGATTTCTAAATATATTATAGGCAACCCCATCCCTATCATTATGGTCGTTACACATTGGCTCTTCCGCCATGCAGTGTACAATAGATGTTAACTCCTCGCCATCCCACTTGGGATCTGGAGCAGTCATAGTAAATAGATCTTTATGCTCTCCCAGTATAAGTAGTGAGGTTCTTCCAGCTACCTTATCCGTCGACCGAAGTAGCAATAATAGTTCTGATACGGCATTACCTGAGACTAGAGGATCACAACTCCTTGCCGCAGATGCTAACTTTCTAACTCGGACTTCTAGGTCTACCATCTAATCATTTACAGTAGATTGACCTTTAATCCTATTTAAAGATGTCTGGGAATTTACATTTCCAGTAAACGTATTTGCTATTTTGTAATTCCAACATTATCTTAGAGATTCCAGACCAGTCTATCCGTCAAGCACGATTATGTTCTTGTCCCCTATGCCCTTGAAATGCCTGTCGAAGGTCACCAGCGTCTCGCCGTTCGCCAGGGCCGTCCCTGCTATCAGGATGTCGAGCTCGTCTATCATCTGCCCCGACTCTGCGAGCCTGATGTATATGTCGGATGAAGCCTCGATCTCCTTTGCTCCGGCATCATAGACAACCATCTCATTGACAAACTCCTCTATCGCTGATCTGCTTACGAACCTCCTGCCGTTCAGGAGTTCGTACTTGTTGAATATGGTGAGCGCCGCCTTCTCTCCGGAGTGCCTATTCATTGCATCGACGGCCTTCTTCTTGCCGTTCATCGCGTCTATGAGTATGTTCGTGTCAAAGACGACCATGCTATCCCCTTGACTTTCCGAACTCCTTCCTGCCCCTCTCAACTTCCTCCTTCCATGCCTCGGCGGTCTTGTCGTCTATAGTGCCGAAGAACTTCTTGAGCCGCGAGATATCACCCTTGCCTTCCGTCTTCTCAACCATATCTTCTATGACCTCTGAGAACGATCTCTTTCCCTTCCTTACCGCAAGCAATTGGTATGCCCTCTCTGAGAGTGAGATTACCTTTACCATGCAGACCACCGTATGCATATGTGCATGCACATATTTATATCTTCCTGTTCCAACATTCTCTTAGAGATTCCAGACTATTCCTTCTTCAGTATGACTGCCTCCTTTATGCCCTCGAAGTCAGGATCTCCTGTCAGCACCTTCGCGTTTAACGACTTTGCAGTCTGCAGAGCGAATGCGTCTGCGAGGCTAAAGTTGGTATTGCGGGACTTGATCTCTGCGTGCACGAGCCCGGCCTCTGTTGCTAACTTCTCATCAGGCAGAACCACCTTCGATAGCGAGAGAATAGCTTGGAGTGATGTTTCCACGCTTCTGCCCGTCCTCTTTGCCCTCGAGATCACTTCTGCGAGCGTTACGCCGTTTGTGTAGATCTCGGACTTACTGCCAAGAATCTTGTCGACTCTCTTGCCAATCTCGCTGCCGTCAAGGTACTCTATCCAGGCCCACGAGTCTATTACGTACCTGTTATTCGTGGACATCAAGCTCATCCTCTCTTGTAAACGGCCCAATGCCCTTTAGAGCCCCAAAGTAGCTCTTCCTGACCTTCTCTATCTTGATCCTTATGGTTTCGCCCTCTCTTATGCCCTCCTCGTCTGCTATCTCCTTTGGTATGGTCACAACCAGCGAGCCACCGAGCTTTCTTGCCTTTGCTATTGCCTCTTCCATGATGATATTTAGAGGATACTTGTATATAAATTTAACTATCTGTTTAATTTAATTATACTTAAGATGTTACAGAACCTTGTACTCTGTTCACCAACGCTTTCTTGGAGATTCCAGATTAGTCTACTACCAGTATTCTCTCGCTGCCTATGAGCTCGAACTTCCTGTCCCTTGTTATAAGGGTCTCGTTGTTTGCAAGTGCGGTCCCCGCTATGAGGACGTCATTCTCGTTTATCATCTTTCCCGCTGTTGAGAGCACTCTTTGTATCTCCGCCGCCTTTGCCGCGGAAGGCATGTCAAAGCCGTGGACCTTTACCCGGCTCATGAACTCGAGAGCGGTCTCCCTACTCAGCTTGTCCTGATGCTTCAGCAGCTCGTACCCGGTTATGGACGTTATCGAGAGCCTGCTGCCTGCTGCGTAGCTCTCCACCACCTTCTCCACCTCTGCATTGCCTTTGATTATGGCTATAACTACATTGGTGTCTATGCAAACCATCCTCTCACCAGTCAAATTTCCTGCCGTAGTTCCTCTCCCTCTCCTCTGCTATGATCTTATCCAGTTCCGCAAGCTTCTTGTCGCCTTTCAGGATGCCGAAGAACTTCCTGAGCGTCTCTATATCACCCTTCTTCTCCTTTCGCATATTGAGGGCGCCGCTTATCACCTCTGAGTAGCTCTTCTCCCCTTTTATCTCAGTAAGCTCCCTGTACACCTCGTCTGAGACCGATATCTGTTTTGACATCGTAATCACTATATACATGTATATGTATAGATATTTATGTCTTCCTGTCTTACCAACATTCTCTTAGAGATTCCAATTACTTCTCTTCCGGTTCCTTTAGATGCTGACTTATGTCCCACACCCTTTCTTAGAAAAGACATAAATAACTGGCAACGCAGATATGCATGCGATCGGAATGGCCAATATACCTAAAACAAGACCAAACCAACAGCAGATTCCTGCCCTGAGGCTCGATATCGGAGCGCTCGAGGTAAAGGAGGACATGAACCAGGCGAAGCTCAGGGAGCTGGTTGAGCGCATAAGCGAGTTGGATCCGGAAGTGCTTGCGACTGCCCTTAGGGCGGTGCGGGGGCCCAGGGAAGAGGAGTAGCCATTCAAGAATTATATTGTATGCCCATTCTGATCTGCCTCGCTGCCGGCTGTGCCTTCAGGCTAGAACCGCAGTTCATTCAAGACCTTCGTTGTCACGCATGCCGACATATCTGCCGGCGCCAGAAGATGGATGCCTGTTCCTGCTCCCGTATGTCGATGCGAGTGACCTAACGCTGCCCTCAAGGCCGAGAATCTCTGCAGCAGTTAATCTCGATGCCACATAGTAGTTGTCTGATGAGCTCGCCGGATCTTTGATTCGCTCTTTTATGACGGCAAGTATTCCGCAGTGCTCGCGCTCGATGCCCCTTGCAAGAGAGGCCAGCTCGACGAATCCCTCACCGGCCTTCACCTTTGAGTCCGGATCCCTGATAAGTCTGTCGAGTATATCTGGCCTGTCAGCGCCCAGATCGAAGACCGCCTTCACCCTTCCCTGAAGCTCTTCGAGCCGCATCCTGTCCGCATTATTGTACCGTGGCACCCGGATCATCCCGTATCTGTTTCCCTATCATGTAGCATCTGCACGTCGACAAAGCCGATGGTGGCGCTAGGCGACTCTCCTTTCCGATGAGAACGCGCTCTGCCGCTTGCCGAGCGCATCTATCTCACCCTTCCACGCATAGTAAGTGGTGAAGAACTGCTGCGCGCCCTCTTCCCCGAGATGGGCCACGAGGTTTGCCTTCGCCGTAGAACCCATCGCAGAGACCGCAGATCCAGGATCCGTTCTCTCGTTGAGCACCTTCCCGACCTCCTTCCTGAAGCCGTTCAGGGTCGATTCCGCGACGGTGGTCATTCTCAGTTTGTAGGATCTCCCATACTCCGAGTTTGCGAGCATATCGAAATACTCGTTTATCCTCGCAAGCTGCGCATTAACGGCCTTTGCGTCTTCAGCAGAGATGCCCCTTCTGCGCCACTGTGCATTGAGCGTGTGATGCACCACCTCGTGCAGAACCTTTGTGCTCCTGGTCGCTTCGCCTGTAACCTTATCAAGATCTTCGCGGGATGCCACATTTGGAAGTTCAGCGTAAAGCGCGTTTAGTATCGCCTCGACGGCGCCCTTCGTGTGGGCCTGTATCAGTTTTCCGACTGTCTTTGGCTTCGGCGAGTAGGCGTGGATCTCATCCAGTGCGGCAAGATAGCCCTGAAGCGTCTCAGCCCCATCCTCCTTACGGCCCTTGCCTGCCTCTTTTCCGACGTAAGCGCTTGAGATCTCAATAACATTTTCCCTACCGGCACCTTTCTTTCCAGCAGTTATCTCTCCGCGTTTTGCCGCAGATATAGCGGTTCGCATCTTCAGAATCCTTAATCGCGCCCTCTCCCTTAGCCTGGCCTTTCCGAGGTCATGTCCCGAAAGTCTCGTGCCCGCAGGTGCATCTGAGGAGACATCCCTGGCCTTCTCGGAATAGATGTCGTAGGCACTGTGGTTTCCGGAATTGAGTGATGCCTCTGCTGCCCCCAGATACGCCTTGACCGCCTGCTTCTTCTCTCCGGTGTGCACAAATCTCTCTGCGGCTTCCTTGTAGAGATGTGCGGCACCGGAATAATCCATTCTTCCCTCAAGCTCCGCCGCTCTCTGCAGGATCTTGTTGGCCAGAGTTATTATGCGATCGTTGTTATTCCTTTCCCTAAGCATTGGCACACACCAATTCCTCCTGATGCAGTCCTTCCAGTAAGAGCTGGTGTCTCTTCTTATATAAACATTTGTTATCCGATGGCTTCATCCCATAAATGGCCTACCTCTATAATCCCCTAAGACTTCCTCGACAAGTATTGGTAGCAGTTTTGATGTTCATTTGGTGGGAGTGACGGCA
>JAJYFQ010000051.1 GCA_021785375.1 Microcaldota archaeon
TCCGCATCCACCGCTCCGGATCCGTTAGAGCCTGAGAAGAGCTTACCGATAAGTGCCCTCTGCGCAAATCTGCTTATCTCGCTGCCCCTTGAAAGATTGAGCTCCACAGTGCCTCCGACCGGGCCGATTACCACAACCGTGTCGCTAGGCGTGCCGTCAGCCTTCTGCGTCCTGCCTCCGTCTACCATTCCCGCATCGAGAAGCCGCTCGATGAAAGTAGCCTTTGGTATCGACTCGCCCTCCGCAGCCTGGGCCATCAGCCTCTCCCTTGTCTGCTGCGGATTCGAGAGATCCGCTCTCCGTCCGTCCCCTCTTGGTACCGTTTTTGTGTTCATAAAAATCACAAGACCGTGGTCTCGGTCGCTATTTAAGTATTTCCTCAGTTCCGTTCTTCTCCACAATCAAAGGGCTTGTCACATCAGTACTTGCGCTCTTCATCAATTCTTCTCAACTCCCTCATTGCATTGCTCGCCCTTACAGATTCTTCGGAAGGCGCTGGATGTACCTGCATTGGGATCATGGACTCACCTTCCTGGTTCCTGGCGTCTTTCTGTTTTCTTATCCAGTTTCTGAGCCAGCTGTTGAGTTGCTCTCTCTTCCTCTCGCCCTTCTTTCCTCTCCATTGCCTGTGCATAGAGATTATGTCCTCGATGTTTATCCTCTCATCCTCCGGAAGGATCAGGTTCTGATCGAGCAGCATATGGACTCTATCCTCTGTAAGCTCCGGCATCGCCTCCCCTCCGAGGAACTCCGGCCTCATCATCCCATCATAGAATGCATTCTGCTCGTTCAGGAGGAGCACATAGCGTGCGTAAACCTCCCTGAACTGCCCCCCATTCTCGATCCTAAATCTCTTCGGGAACCCCATCAGCTCGGCGAGGTCCCTGGCCGCTCCGCTTATCTCATGGGACCTGGAAATGTGGAATATGCTTCCGCACATGAGCCAGTCTGTTTCGGAGACGTATGAGTAATGGTCAGATCTCATCGGGAAGAACGGCAAGGAGTCGGATGCTGCGTCGAAGAGCGCTGCGATAACGTTGGGTAGTGCAAACCTCCCCGCTCCTGCATCGTCAAGCTTTCTTCCGAGCCTCGACAGGAAGAGGGAGTCGAGATGCACTAACAATTCTGGAACGGTGGCGAGCGGAGACTGAAGCAGTTCCCTCAGCGTCTTTATCTTCCCGACTACCCCTGCGTCTATTCTCGCAAGATCTCCGATGAGCCCCTCCTCAAATCCCTTGAGGTCAGAGGCGTAAAGGAATCTTGCCAGCTTAGTGTACTCATTAGAGGGCCTCGGCAGAAGGGCGGTGAGCACGACGTAAGGATAGTATGGTACTCTCTCACAAATGTCATATTTCTCATCGGTGTAAACCGTCTCAAGCTTTCTGGAGGCCGATGCCAGCGTGTAGGGATCCACGACTATGGCTCCCTTTGGGTACATGCCCTTTTCGGATCCGTACAGGATATCCTTCAGGCCCTGGCCTACGAAGTACTCTATGTTTGTGGTTGCATCGCCTCTCATCATTGCATTTGCGCAGTGGACTATCATCTCATCCTGCGATGATATGCGAAGCATGTCCTGAACGGTTCTGACCGTCGATGCTGTTATTGATCCGTTGAAGTCGAGGCTCACCACGTCGAAGTCAAGAGCCGATCTCTGTCTGACGTGCCTGTCAACATAGCCCTTCAGTTCCGCCCTTATCACTTCGATCTCCAGACCCAGCTCTCTTATGTCATTCGCTATCTTGGCATCACGCTCAAGGCTCACTAAATTCTGAGGCAACAGATTCCTGGCAAGATATACTACCTTTGTATCCTGGGCATCCTGCCCGGCAAAATGAAGCACCCGCAGCTTTGAAGGATCGCTAGAATCCAGCAGTGTTGCATCGAGCATCCTGCCCTGCATGGCATGGCACCTCGCCTTGGCCATGTCGGAGTTATAGTGCTTCGTCGCCGTAGCCTTTCTGACAACGCGCGGCCTCAGTGCACTGATCTTCTCCCCAGAATTATTCGCAACCCGCTCTCTCTGTGCCATTCATATCAACATCTTATTCACTGTCATGGCCTTACTCCCTCTATGTACAGCCTCTCACCCTGTATGTCCGTGAAGTAAGGGGATATTCCCGATCTTTCCATCATCCTGTTCGCCTTTGCCGGCGTGGTCATGAAGAGCGTGTACGGGGACTCGCCGTCCATCTCAGGAAGATGCGCCCCGTACCCGAACTCAAGGGGCTCACACCCGATCCCCATCCTTTGCAGCAACTTCATATTTGTGGAGAGCCCAAGGGTGACCGATATCGTTGCTCCTCTCGCGGAAACCCTCGCAATCTCATCGACAGCAAGCGGCGCATAAGGTCCGAATAGCTGGAGTGCATCAAGAGCAAATACGATCTCGAAAGAGCCATCCTTAAAAGGAAGCTCACATCCGTTTGCCTGCACAAATGATGCCGTCACGTTCTTTGCCGCTTCCGGTGTGTTACCTTCACCCCGTATTGCCCATAGATCCCTGGCGTTCATTTTGAGCGGAAGCTCCGATATGTCAATTCCGGTATAGCTCCCCGCGCCGAAAGTGAGGCACATTCCCATGACATCACTCAAGCGGCCGCATCCGAAATCAAGCACTCTCTTGCCTGCAACCAGGTCAAAGTCGAGATATTCCTTGATATAGCCGGACCTAAATCCATTTCCCTGATCATTTACTGACCAGACGGAGTCCGCGTGCACTCTGAGGCTCCTAGACTGCTCAAGCTTGCCATTTCGTGCACTCCCTACTCTACCTGTTCTTTGTGCATGCATGAGATGAGACTCTTGTCTCCCCCTATATAAGATTTTGGTACAAAATTGTCGCTTTTTTAGAAAATGTTTAAATAGTACGATAAGCAACGCTGCTCTAAAACTTTTTAGGTAGATGACATATGGCAAGAACTAGAGTCGCTGCATCGGCAGAGCCGCCAGAACCAAACAAGAGAGACAATAGCCAGGGCACCCCGTCTGAACAGGAAGTGATGCATGGAAAGGTCAGCGTGAATGGCCGCGACATGGTCTCGACCTTTGTCGACGAGCTCAGGAGCAGCGGCAGGTATGGGTTGATAAAGAACGCAATTCTTGAATTCATAGACAACTCGGTTGCAGCAAGGGACACGGGGAGCGATAGGGCCACGCTAATAACATTGCTTATAGGAAACAACAACGTCTCCGTAAAGGACAGTTTCGGCTCGGGTATGGATCGCGCCGGGCTTGACAAGTTCTTCACTTATGGGGAGCGGCACAATACTGGTCTTAACAACCGCGGACTTGGAGCAAAGCTCGCCGCAGAGGCGTTAGGTGTGAGTGGAAGGATATACGCAAGGGCAAAGGGATCTGACGAGTGCCTTGAGGTGATTGTGCATGACTGGGCCGGCCTGATAGAGCGGGGAGAGTTCGACTACAGGGTGGTAAATCCACGCGAGTCGCTCTACTTAAAGGAACCCGGAGTCCGCGTAGTCATAAGTGACCTTCACAGTGTCGACGACTTAAGGGCCAAGACCAAGGACATAATCAGGATACTGTCTGAGGAGTACAGACCACTGCTCTATGTGTCTGACCCCGGCAACTCCAATGCCGATCTAGGAAGGACTGTATTTGATAATGATGGCAAACCGTGCGTAATACGCGATGGGGTAATAATCAAAGTCAGCAGGTCCAAGCAAAGGACTGGGGCCATGTACGGTGGGGTAAATGACGGCAAGGGTGTTATTGCCGTGCAGAGAATGGATATGCCCCTTGACCTCGAGTACTCGACGCTAGGCTACAACGAGAGCAATGTCAGAATTGTGAAGACGAATGACGGAAAAGTCATATGGTACTGGATCGGGGTCAAGGACCAGAAACATCCGGATGCGAAGGCGTTAACCAGGAAGGGTATCAGATGCTATCTCGACGGGAAGCTGATAAAGGTAACCAGCTTCGGCTACGATCTAAGCTCCAGCGGAATGTCTGGCCTCATCGGAGAGGTGCACCTTGACAACATGCCTGAGATAAGGAACCTCCTCTCTGCGAGCAAGACCTCGGAGTTCGACGATGCAAGCGACCTATGGAAGGACAAGATCGTGCCCATCATGAGAAAGGAGCTAGAGCCGCTCGTCAGACTCATGGAGTCAAATGACAGGGCGAAGATGCGAAAGCCCACTCCGGAGGAGGACAAGAAGATATGTGAGGATGCAAACAGACTTCTGAACCTTGCCATGGCCAATCTGATTGCCAATGGGGATCTGGCCGAGGACGAACTCTGGATGTTCAGGAGCGATTATGCGGGCCACAAGCGCAGGCAGACTGGAAATCCGGATGAGGAAGACCATACCACTGTCTTTTGTCCTCTTCCTCCTCAAATTGAAGTCGAGCAAGAAGATACGGGCATCACGGACCCGACCAATAAGGAGGAAGGCAATAAGAAAGGCACAAAATGGAAAGACCAGGAACCAATAACCCCACTACCTAAAGATCTGGATGAGAGATACAAGAGAAAGAGGCTCAGTGTAGCGGGAGCCGCTCTGATAAAGCCTCTGGAAGACCCAAATATAGTATCAGAGTTCAGGGAAGGTTTCGGCCTGATAATAAACGAGGAGAACATGGCAGTGCTCCAAGCACGTGCGCAAGGAAGGGCAGCACTGATGATGCTTGTCGCTGAGCAAAAGTGTTACCACGCGGCAAAGAACTACACATCGTCGCTTTCAGAGACGTCAGAATTGACAGTTGAGGAACTTCTCGCTGCGCAGAATCAGAAATACCAACTGCTCAGGTCAAGTGTGGGCAACGCCTTCTCCACAACGGACGAGTTCGTGTCCATTGGGGTAGATAATTATCTTGGCGAGGGCCTCAAGAGAAACAGGCGTAGCTAAAGTCACGTGGGCATATGGCAATCGTCAGGAATGCTTCCCATGACAAGCGCCAGGAGGCGGTGCGGCTCTACACCGAGGAGAAGATCGGTCCCTCCACCATCGGAAAGATGTTTGAGGTGAGTAGTTCCGCCGTGCGAGGCTGGCTTATAAAAGAGGGGGTCGAGCTGAGGCCTCGGGGATATGAGAATGCCGAGAAGCGCCAGGAGGCGGTGCGGCTCTACACAGAAGAGGAGATTAGCGTTGGCGAGATTGCCAGGCTCTTAGATACTCCTCAAACCAATGTCTCTAAATGGCTTAAAGATGCCGGTGTCGAGCTGAGGCCCCGGGGAAACTGGTCTGAGGAAGCGCAATCCGTCTCTCTCCGCCTTTATCTTGAAGATCGGGTCTCCATCGATGAGATTGCCTCAAGGCTCAAGGTCTCTAACACCACCATAAGTCGCTGGTTCCGCGAGCAGGGTGTGGAAATAAGGCGCTTTCAGCGGATCGGCCAAGAGACGGAACCGAAGATCGTACAACTCTATGCGGAAGAAGGGATGAGCACAGCAGATATCGGAAAGGAACTGGGGTTATGCGAAGGCACGATATTCCATTATCTAAGGCAGAACGGCGTGGAGTTGAGGGGGCACCGGTATGAAAACAAGGAAAAACGTCGCGAGGCGGTGAGACTTTACACAGAAGAGGAGATTGGTGTTGGCGAGATAGCCAAACTCTTGGATACCCATAAAGCCAACGTCTCCACATGGCTTAAAGGTGCCGGTGTCGAGCTTAGGCCGCGCGGTCACGAAAATGAGTCGAAGCGCCAGGAGGCGGTGCGGCTCTATGATGAAGAGAAGATGAGCCTTACTTACATATCGGGATTGCTTGAAATGCCAATGCCCACGGTGTATAAGTGGCTAAAGAAGAGTGGGGTTGAGATAAGACCTCAGGGCCGGGCTCCGGAGCAAGTGTCCGCTGCCAATTCTGGTGAAGTGGTGTCCCTTAAGGGCGCACTGAGGCCTTCTTCATCCGCAAAGTCAGAGGGGACCGACGCAGCGGCAGTATCTGGGGGTGTATCTGGCCAGAGGCTTGAGGCATTTGAAAGCCTAGCCGGGATAAGCAAGTTCGCGAAGGAGGCCGTTGCCGTCATAGTCGACCTCAATGCCAATGCGATGAAACAGTCCCTCGACGAGGGAGAGAG
>JAJYFQ010000052.1:0-3124 GCA_021785375.1 Microcaldota archaeon
TTCTCGTCAGCGAGTATCGCTACCTCCCTGAACGTGATGGCCCCCCAGTTCTCCATCGCGCCTGCACTGAAATCCGGGATCGCAAGGAAGTCTATCTTTGGAAGCGGGTACCTTATCCCAAAGTACCCCTCGAAGAACCTGATGAACTTCTTCGAATAGTTGAGTGCGAGCCTTGCGAGTTTCTTCTTTCCAGGTACGCACATTACCCTGAGTTTTATCTTTCCTTCCTCGCCCTCAACCGAATCGTATCTCCCCACACCCAGGTAGAGCAGGTACGATGACATTCTCGGAGTCGTATTGAACGTGACGAGTTTTCTCTTTCCCTGCGCCTTGACGGACTTTATCGGCATGTTGGATACGGCCTCCTGGTCCTTGTCCACCGCCATAGAGACGTCGAACGTTGCCTTGAAGGCAGGCTCATCGAAGCACGGGAACGCAGCGCGGGCATCGGCGGCCTCGAACTGCGAAGTGAGAATGTACCCATCCTTGGGGTTTGTGGAGCACCTGCTCCTGTAGAATCCGTACATCTTGTCATTGTTAGAGCCCACGAACCTTATCTCTATGAGTGCGTCTCCCATAACCCTTTTTGGGAATTTCAGTAAGAGCTCATTTCTCCTCTTGTTCTCTGAAACCTTGGCCCGTTGGACCTTGCTTCCGCTCTTTATACTCGCCCAAAGGATCTGCAACTCTACGGCATTGAGCCTGATGACGTTCGTTCCCTTCCTTACCTTTATCTTTATCCTCTCCGTGCCCTTAAACTTGAAAGCATTCATGTCGGTCTCGAAAAGCAGGTTGTAGTTGACAGGGCGTACGTTATCCCCAAGCGTCTGGTACTCCTCTTTCATCCATCCACACCGAAGCAGCGGCCGGAAAACCGCAGCGATTTACAGAGCAATGAGGCAGTGAAGATTAATATTACCATTCGTCAGTTTTCATGCCCAAAAACAGTTTTTTCCTGACCGTTAAATGGAAGGATTTGACATCGTAAAGAGGGCTGAATAAATAGGTTTTAAAGCTTATCCGTTGCGAATATGGATAAAAGCTTTGTCTTACAAATCTCTATATGGATTGGATAGGATATGCGGCATATTTTTCCATTGGTCACTGAAACCAGCAAGATTAGGGGGATAATAGGCATAATAAAGCAGAACGGCGGGTCGATGGAGCTCTCAAGCCTCGCCGAGGAAGCGGAAGAGCATATAGACGACCTCATGCCGCTCGTGGAGGCATCGAAGCTGCTCGGGCTCGCCACTGTTGAAGAATCTATGATAAAGCTGACCCCCCTTGGGGACAGCCTGAACCTCTCGAACTCGCTCAAGCTGATAAGGGAGAAGCTCGTGGAGATGGAGCCGTTCTTCAGCGCGATAGAGATACTCAACAAGAAGCCGATGAGTACAGATGACCTCTTCGAGAAGCTCAAGGATAGGGGAATAGCGCTTCACGGGGACAAGGAGGCGAACGAGATCCTGATGAAGAAGATGCTCATGCGGCTCGGAGTTAGGACAAGGATAGTGTACTACGACCCCGAGAAGGACATGTGGAGCTCCAAGCCCTTCAAGAAGTAGGCAATGAAAATGGTAGGTCTGCCGATTTAATTATCGATAGGTTGAGCGGCTCTACTCCTTGGCGATCGTGGCGTAGACTTCGTCGACTATCTCGATGAACTCCCTGCCCCTCTTGTTCCTGGGCCTCTTGAGCGCAACAGCCCTTGCATCCTTCACGTGCGCGGGCTTCCCAGATAGGATTATGATCTTGTCCGAAAGCTCCACGGCCTCCTCGACGTTGTGCGTGACCATGATCACTGAGTTGACGGATATGTCCTTGCTCTGGAGCATGAACATTATGTCTGACCTCATGGTGTTTGCCGTGAGTTCGTCGAGCGCACTGAATGGCTCGTCCATGAGAAGCACCTGCGGCTCCGATGCGATCGCCCTCGCTATGCCGACCCTCTGCTTCATACCCCCGCTGAGCGCATTGGGATAGTACTCCTCGAACCCGGTGAGCCCGAACCTGTCTATCAGCTCCATCGCCTTCTCGTTCTTCTCCTCGTCAGTGAGCGTAGTGAGCGAGAGCCCGAGCTTTATGTTCTCGAGGTTAGTGAGCCATGGAAGAAGAGCGAAGTCCTGGAAGACGAAGGACATCCCAAGCGTCGGGCCGTAGATCTGCCTGTTCAGATACATGACCTTTCCTGCCGTAGGCCTTATGAGTCCGGCGATGATCCTGAGCAGCGTAGACTTCCCGCAGCCGGACGGGCCCATCAGCGAGACGAACTCGCCCTTCTCGGCAGTGAAGGAGACGCTGTCCATTATCTTGAGCCCGCTTACAGGGAATGTGAATGACACCTGGTCGACGCTTACCATGCTCATATGATCACCCGTACACTTTGGAGACGTTCCTGTACATCCTCTTCCAGACAAACGTGTTTATCAGCAGTATCATTGCCACCAGATTCGCCAGTGCGACGAGCATCAGCGTAAGATTGCCGCTCGTCACCGTCGAATCGAGCAGCTTCCCTATCCCTGTACCGACGCAGCTTATCGCGGTTCCGCTGCCCACGCCGGCTGTCGTGAAGCACTCCGCAACTATGCTTGCATTCCACTCGGCCGCTATCGCAGTAAGCGCACCTGTGATAAAACCTGGCAGCAGCGCCTTAATATATATGTACTTCCACGCCAGCTTCCCCCTTATTCCGAAGAGCGACTTCACCTCCAGTATGTTGCTCGGCATGTTCCTGGAACTCGCCAGTATGCTGAATATGACGTACCATATGCCGCTGAGGAAGAAGACCGAGAATGCCACGAACTCACTGCTGAAAGGGAACCCGCTGAATGCGATGGCTATGCCCGGAAGGAGTATTGTCGCAGGGATTGATGCGATGACCTGGAAGAGAAGGAGATACTTTGAGCTCTGCCTTGTCTTGAATATCAGGTAGACGCAGAGCGGGAACGCAAGTGCCGTCACAATGGCGAAGGCGAGCCATACCCTGGCGAACGAGAGTGCTAGAGATGCGAGCACCTGATACTCGTAAGACAGTATCGCTGGATTCGTGTAGAATATGTACCCAGCAACAACGGCAACCAGAAACAGCGCCATAACATAATAGACCCGCTTGTTGATGACTATC
>JAJYFQ010000052.1:3134-5980 GCA_021785375.1 Microcaldota archaeon
CCTGGCAAGTACCGCGGGTCTTGGCTTCCTCTTCTTCGGAGTTGTTGCGCCGAAAGTCGAGAACGGCTGTGAGATTATCCTCTTGGAGAACCAGCTAACGAACATTGCGGGCCGCACGAATCTCCCCTGGGCCCTCACAGTGGGCTTCATGTACCTTCCGGCATAGTCCTCGAGAGGCTTGAAGAAGAGGAATCTCGTAAGCACCACAAAGACTATGAAGATCGCAACGCCCAGTATGTATCCGTTCAGGCTGCCGGTAGCGGTTCCGGGAGCAAGCTCGACTAGCGCAGCGCCTATGCCATGCCCCACCCTGCAGCAGTTCGAGGCGTTGCCGTAGGAGAAGATCTCGCTGGTAACTAGGTAGAAGAGCCCGATCGACCATGAGAGTATCGACTGCTGCACAATCCTTGGAAGGCTCGCCGGTATGTATATCTTCCTCAGTCTTGTGGTTATGCCCATCCGGTACAGATCGGCAACCTCAAGGAACTCCTTCGGTATCGTCTTTATCGACTCGTAGACCCCGAAGATGATGTTCCAGAGCATCGAAGTTATTATGAGGAATATCACCGCTGCGTTTATTCCTATGTATCCGGGAAGGTAGTAGACGAAGATGAAGAGCGCGAACGGGAAGAACGCAAGTATCGGTATGGTCTGTAGTATGTCTATGACTGGCAGTATTATCTTCTCTGCACGGGGAGAAACGGCGGCCCAGACGCCTATGGCTATGCTTATCAGTATGGAGGTGAGGAGCGCCGCGAACATTCTCCCCCAGGAGAAGAGCGCATCGACAATGAGATTGATTGCGAGCCCATAGAATGTCATTAATCCTATGGCTCGACGAAACAATATAAGGCTTCGTATAATTCCGGTCCCGCTCCGTATCTGCTGCTTAAATAGTTATGTAGAGATAGTACTCTGACGATCATGTCGGTGAAGAAGACCGTGAAGAGTAGAGCCGCGAGGAAAGTCGGGGCGATGTCCAAATTGAAAAAGGCCACGGCCCAGCGCCTGACCAGAAAGAAGGTTGCGAGGGCGAGGAAGAGACTACCGCAAAGATCCCGTAAATCTGCAGGGGGGGAAAAGAGGAGGGTTGCACCACCCCCAACGGCGGAGGCGCCGAAGGATTTCGAGGAGCTTCTTGTCAGGGATCTCGTCAGCTCGGCAACAGGGCAGAAGATGGGGAGCGGAATAACGGCACAGGACCTTATACTCAGCCTTACTGCCTCGACGAGAAAGCTCGGGTACAACCTTGGATTCACGGTGGGACGGCAGATCTACGGGCATGGAGGCGCCAATATAGGGATGTTCTTCGACGTGCTGGAAAAGCTCGGCATGGGAAAGGTCCTCTATTATCCATCGGAGGAACACGTAATCATAACGTCAATGCTCGATACCAAGCAGATTGCAGAACTCAATGTGGGAGCCCACGTCTTTGAGTCAGGGCTTATCGCAGGATACTTCTCGGGATACCTAAACCGGATGGTAAAGGCCAGGGAGACGCTCTGCATATTCAAGAACTCAAACGTCTGCCAGTTCGTGGCCGACACGGTGCACCATCACCATGCTGCGGAACAGAACCCGAGACTCGATGCCGTGATAGGTGCTATTGCCTCTGGAATAGACAGAACGGAAAGCAGCGCGGGAGACCGCGAGAACAGAGACTACCTTCTTCTTCCATCACTTCCGCTCACGAAGAGCCCCCTGCTCGACGAGGCCTGCAAGGTGCTCTATCTCGCCGGGGAGAGACTCGCCGTGGTAGGCAGGTCGGATTACAGAGAGGAGATAGGAAAGATGGCGCGCTACTTTGACCTCGAGGGAGCCAATATACACGAGGCGGGCGGCAAAAGGGTTATAAGACTTAAGTATAAAGACTATAATTCATTAGAAGGGATAGTCAGGCTGTCGAGCTCGATGGTGATGGGCTATCTTGCCAAGTTCTCCGGATCCAGGCCAGTGGCCGTGGCGTCCGTGGGGAAGAAAGGCGCATATCTGGTAAGCATAAAGGCTTGATTGTTATTCTGTTGGTGCACTAGGATGGCTCTGGAGTTTCTGAATCCGATACTAAAGTTCATACCGAACATAAAGAAGCCGGACAGGGCCTTCTCGTTCAGGGAGAAGCTAAAGTGGACAGCCTTAATCATGGTGGCTTATTTTGCGATGTTCAGCACCCCGGCCGTTGGAGTGATTCCCGGGCAGGCGCAGCAGCTCTTCCAGCTCATTAACGTGATATTCGCCGCTAAGATAGGAACTCTTATAACGGTCGGTATTACGCCGATAGTCCTCTCGAGCATAGTGCTCCAGCTCCTCCAGGGTTCCGGTGCCCTCAACATAGACCTGAATGACATGGAGCAGAGGGGAAGGTTCCAGAGCATACAGAAATTGATCTCGATAGTGGTAGCTGTTGTAGAGGCGCTCTTCTTCACGTTCACGTTCCTCCAGAGCGGCATAGTGCAGCCATCCGCGTTCGGGCTCGTCTTTGTCCAGTTGCTCGCGGGAGCCATACTGATAATCTACCTCGACGAGATGATGGTTAAGTACGGCCTCACCTCTGGAATAAACCTCTTCATAGCCGGAGGGGTCGCGTACGCGGTGATAGCCGGAACGCTCACCATACTTCTCCCTGCGGCTGCGGGGCAGATAGCAAACGGAGGCGCAACGGCCATACCGCAGGCGATACTGGCCTTCGGACCGCTCTTCGTTGCGATAATAGTCATGCTCGTCAGCATCTACGTCTACGACATGAAGGTGGAACTCCCGATGGTCTTCAGCCAGTTCAGGGGCATCGGAGGAAGGCTACCGATCTCCCTGCTCTATGTCAGCGTCATGCCAGTCATCTTCGCCACCTC
>JAJYFQ010000053.1 GCA_021785375.1 Microcaldota archaeon
CAAGGTCTCTGTCGACTCTGGTCACCACCTTCGGGTTTGCCCTCTTGTTGGGCTTTCCCATGCCAAAACTGTCAGTCGAAAAGGATAAGAGTCTGACGTCGATTAGGAATTATGGGATGAAGCCAAAAGTGAGGAAAGGTTTATCTAGGCCAAGACCTATCATTTTACTGATAAAATGTCAAAGCCAATCTCAATTCTCGGAGAAGGGGCAAGAAGACAAAGAGCCCTAAGAGCGGATATAGAAGTCGATGCTATGCTTAGGGGCCCTAAACATGCAGAGAAGCGTGTTTCAAAACTTGCGTCATCTGGAAAAATAACAAGGAGTGATGCGGAGGCGCTGAAGGCTCTTATAAGAGGCAGAAAGAGGAAGGAAGTTGTCCGGCCACTCGTAGGAGAGAGGACCATAGCCCATCCTGGGGCCTCAGTGATCTCACCTGCTGAAAGGAGGAGAATAGACTCTAAGTCATTATACGATAAAGTATTTGGGGGGTCTCTCTTCTAATTACCTAAGTATGTGGTGGTGATATGCCTGAAAGACGGGTGCCAAGGAGAGAGCCTGACCGGAAGCCTGGCGAGTCTGCCAAGAGTGCTGCAAGAGGCAAGGAGGAAGATCCTCTCGAGGCAGCGATAAGGTCCATGGGGGGTATATTTGTACCGCTCGATGGCCTCAGGACAGAGGCAGAGCTTGAGGAAGCGATCAGCAGGGCCTTGATGCTTGATGCGGCCGAGGAGATCCTGAGGGCCGAGGAGTCTTGATTGCCCTTGCGCCTGCGCTGCTTATAATTATAGATATATTAGTATGTGTGGGAATGAACTCCGGCTCATAATCATTATAAACCTTAACTGAGAAGTAAATATCGTAATTTTACAACATCTAGGATGAGGATTAAAAAGGAAGAGGCCAACGCGCCGTTATTCGCGTACGCGCTGGCAAGGCGACCAGTTTTTTCCCTTCCTACAGAATTCGTAGTTCTGTATAAGAAATTCAAATTTAAAAACCTATCTAAATAGTGGAATTTTTCATAAAGATGGAATTCAAATGCGCACGTTTCTGACCCTTGATCTTGGCGGGGTCGTATCGGCACTTCTCCTCGGGACAGCACTAGTAGTCACGGGATACCTCGCCGGGCTGGGGCTCTACTTCCTGATAGCAATACTCTACTTCCTACTGCTCTCAGCAATAGTTACAGGGTTCGGCAAGGGCCGGAAGAAGAGGATGGGCCTCTACGAGAGGTCCAGGGGCTGGAGGAACGTCGCCGCGAACGGCATGGTCCCCCTTGCCATCTCCGTAATCTACGTGATAAACAACGCGTACTATGGCATTCCCCAGGTGGCGCTCCTGATAGCGTACGTCGCCTCGGTAGCTGCAATAACTGCGGACAAGTTCGCGAGCGAGGTCGGCGTACTCGACGGCGATCCGCACATGCTCCTGACCATGAAGAAGGTGAAGAAGGGAACATCGGGTGCGGTCAGCCTGGTTGGCCTGATAGCAAGCCTGATGGGTGCGCTGCTGATCTCACTCTCGGTCTTCCAGCTCCCAAACGCGCTCTACCTCATTGCACTCGCAACAGCTGCAGGATTCCTCGGCAACCTCGCGGACTCGGTCGTCGGTTATCTCGAGGAGCAGGGCATAGGCAACAAGTATACATCGAATACGATATGCGCCATTGTAGGCGCGCTGATAGCATTCCTGATCCTCATCTAGAGGACATAGGCTTAAATAGTTTGTTTTCTCATCTTCAATCAAGCGACAGTGATCCCATGGGAATATTCGGGCTTTTCGGAAAGAAGGACGTTAAGGCGGATCTAGGAAAGGCGCTGCCGTACATGATAACCACTGAGTTCACCCCTTACAGGCTGAGGTCGAATACAAGGTCGAGCTCCGCGCTCTCCATAAGGGTCAAGAATCTTACCAGCGAGCCTGTCATGACTTCTGTTGTGGTGGAGGTTCCTGAGAAGCTCAGCCTAGACGAGACCGGATTCACAAGGCAGAAGGAGGTCAGGGTGGGCATGCTTGCGGCGAACGAGGAGAAGAACGCGAACGTCGACGTCTTCGGCAATACTTCAACGGACAAAGGCGAGTACACCATAGGAGTAACGGCATTCGTCCACTACAGGGACTACGCGCACGTCCTGAATGCGGCAAAGAAGAGAACGATGCTGCAGGTAGTTTAACTAAAGAGGAATGGGCACTATTAACTATAGCTTTCCTTGAAAGTCTCACAACTGCGGTTGGGCAGAAAGTAATGCCTCTATCGGTATCAATGTTGCAATACTCCTGATCATTTCTGAAGGCATCCGTTTGGCAAAACGGTCAATCAGAAGTCCTATTTGTTTCGTACTCCTGAAGTTGCGGTTGTTCAAGAGTTTCTCCCGTAATGCGTTATGGATGTATTCCTCCGCATTCATTTCCGGTGAGTAAGGCGGTAGGAAGAGAGGTTTCATGTTATCATTTTCTCTGAAGAACTTATCGACTTTACTGCTATGGTGAACTGCGCCGTTATCCATCAGTATCAGCATTCTGTCATCAGGGTATTTTGCCTTGATCTTATGAAGGAGATGAAGAAAGGAATCTGTCTTTGCAGATTTCCTGACGGTCTCGATTATTGCCCCCTCCGTTACTTCAACTGCACCGAAATAGTTTGCCTTTTCAACGTGGCTTTGTGGCGCTCCGATGACAAGTCGCTGACTGTATGTCCATCCGTATCCGTTTCTTGCAGATGTTGAAACGGCCATCTCATCGAGAAACATTATCTTTGTGAAATATCCACGTTCAAGAAGAAATGCAAAGTTATGCGCAAATTCTATCTGTCTCTTCAAATCACCTTCTTTATACACGAGTTGCGCCTTGACATAGTGTGCGCCTGTGTTAACAAGATGCACTCGCAGCGTTTCTTCGGCGATAAACTTGCCTTTCTGCGCAAAGTATATCTGCAGTTCTCTTGTTGTGTATGCGGATGTATTTATTCCATGCTTTCTAGGGTCGTTTTCGTCAAGTAGTTCCCGTATTTCCTTTTCATCCTCTCCTGTTATCTTTTCTGGCCTGCCACTTCTGGGTTTGTCCTTGACATTTCTTTCTTCTTCCCACCTGTGTATCCAGTCATAAACTGTGGATTCTTCCACTGCCATGATATTTGCAACAGTCTTGACGTCATTTCCTCTACTTACCGCATAGAGTGCAGCGTATCTTATCTTTTCTCTTGCATCTTTGCAGTTCTTGTACAGGTCGCCAAGAATGTCGGAGTCGCCTTCCAACATAATTGTCGATGTGTGTTGGATGGAAAGGAATAACAACTTTATGAAACAAAGGTAATACAGGAAGTTGTATTACTTTATAGGGTTGCTATAATCCAATAGCGTGAGATTATGTCAGTCGGAATTAGAATGGGAAGGAAGGGCCCTTACGCAACTTACAGGGAGAGACACACGGCATCAATGGAACTGGTCTTTCAGGCGGACCGGCTCTTAAGGAAGGGGGATTTGGACGGGGCTACAGAGAAGATCAATGCGGCAACAAAGGCTGCACCAACCGATGAAGAGAGAAGGGGCGCCATTACCGACCACCCTATACGCACGCGCGTGTTCTTCGAGAACCCGAAGAACCTCAGGAACAGGATCAACGACCTCAACGCGAGCATCAGGAGAGCAAGGAGGTACCAGTCCATTGGCTGACAGAGATCACTGCTCCTTCTCCTTCTGCGTCGCCTGCGGCGCCTTTGGTTGCGGCACGGGCTGGGCCTTTGCAGGCTCCTTCTGCTGCACCGCCTGCTGCTTCGCCTGGTTTATCTTTAGCATGACTCCCGAGAGCGACTCCGCTATCTCCCTGCCCGTGGGCGTAAGGAAGATCCTCTTTATCCTGCCGTGCTTCTCTGAGGCCACGATTCCGGACTCCTCGCACTTCCCTATGAACCTACTCGTGTGTATGTAGGTCACGTTCGCTGCCTTGGCAAGATCTGTTATGTACCACTCCTTTCCGTTCCCGTTCGATAAGGTTAGGAGGAGCCTGAGCTGCTTGTCCTTGAAGAGCAGAGTGCCTATCGAGTCGGACATGCGGATCACGCAACACTATATCTTCCATGATGCTAGTTAAATAGCTGCCGTTTTCACTGGGTTCCGGCTCCCTACCCGCTTACACGCCTTCTCTCTCGTTTCTTATAAAGATTTATAAATTTGTATACTCATCTACTTTATGACGATCAGTCAACGAAAAAGGTGTATGCATGGTAAAATACGTGATTGCCGAACAGCTAGTAGGCAAGGAAGTGGTAACTGCAGACGGATTCGACCTGGGCAAGTTTGTCGATGCTGAGATGAACGAGGCCAACGGGAAGCTCAGTGCACTCATAGTCGAGCCTAACGTGGACAGCGAGTATGTCAACAGGCTCAACATAAAGGAGGGCAAGCTTAGAGTGGCCTACTCAAGCGTAACTGCCGTAAACGACTACATAGTTGTCGATAAGAAGGGCCTGTAAAGGTGATCTTGTCATAATTGCCGGCGGCGACGAGGCAGGCCGCGGCGCAGTGCTCGGCCCTCTCGTTGTCAGTGTAGTATCTATTCAGAAAGGGAAGGAGGGCAAGCTCTCAAGGATAGGGGTGAGGGACTCCAAGATGCTTACTCCGAGGAAGAGGGAGTACCTCTACGAGGAGATAACGGCCTTGGCCGAGGACGTCAAGGTCTACAAGATCAGCGAGGCGGAGATAAACCGGGCGATGGCCGGGGGAGTCTCGCTTAATGACCTCGAGGCACTCCACTTCGCCAGGCTCATCGACGAGCTCGGCGCCACCCCTGAGAGGATCTTCCTCGACTCCCCGGATGTGATCTCGGAGAGATTCGGCATAAGGGTCAGCCTCTTCTCCCAGAAGCCGCTCCAGGTGGAGAGCTCCAAGAGGAGGAGGACCAAGGCAGCGGAGGGCCAGCCCGCAGAGCCGATAAGGGTCATCTCGGAGCACAAGGCAGACATACGGTATCCTGTCGTCTCGTGCGCCAGCATAATAGCTAAGGTAACAAGGGACAGGGAGCTCGAGGTGCTTGAGAGCGAGCTCGGCATGTCTATCGGATCGGGCTATCCGTCTGATAAGAACACGATAGACGTGATAAAGGCGAACCTGCACAACAAGGTCCTCGGGCCTTACATGCGGGAGAGATGGATGACGCTTAAGAACATAAGGCAGAGCAGGATAGAGGACTTCTTCAAGTGACGTGTTATTTTTATGAAGACGGTTGCTTTTTTTGGCGAGCTGGGCGCTTACAGTGAGCAGGCCGCGATAAAGCTCTTCGGGAGCAAGGCGAAGTACCTTCCGTACAGGTATCTCACCGACATCTTCACCGACGTCGCTTCGAAGGTCGACTACGGGGTAGTGCCGATAGAGAACTCGATAGAGGGTGCTGTCACGCAGACCTACGACCTGCTCCTCACATCAAATCTTCACATAATCGGCGAGACCATACTGCGGATAAACCACTGCCTGATTGCGCTTCCGGGGATGAAGCCGTCATCGATAAAGAGGGTTTACTCTCATCCGCAGGCCCTGGGCCAGTGCAAGAAGTACATCGAGAAGATCGGTGCCGATTCGGTGCCGTTCTACGACACCGCCGGAAGCGTCAGGATGGTTAAGGAAGAGAGGATGATGTACGCCGCGGCGATAGCGAGCGAGAGCGCAGCCAGGATATATGGGATGAAGATAATCGCAAAGGATATCGAGACGGACAAGCACAACTACACGAGATTCTTCATCATATCAAGGAAGAGGGCCGGCAGGGGAGACAAGACCTCGATGGTCTTCTCGCTTAAGGAGCATGCCGGAGCCCTCTACCGTGCTCTCGACGCGTTCGACAAGAACGGCGTGAACCTCACATACCTGCAGTCCAGGCCCGTGCTGGGAAAGCCTTGGCAGTACAACTTCTACGTCGACCTAGAGGGCGATGCACGGGACGGGAAGGTATCAGCGGC
>JAJYFQ010000054.1 GCA_021785375.1 Microcaldota archaeon
GGCCAACAGCAGGGAGCGGCCGGAACCCCCACAGCCGAAGAAATCGCGTCTCAGATTCCTCCTCTCAAACCCCGGATGAAGATCGGAAAGGGGGTAATCGTGGCGATAGTGGCCATCGTGATCGTAATAGTTGCCGCATCATACGCGCACTTCTATGCCCACCTGATCTGAGTGTATACATGACATTGCTCGACTATCTCAAGGCAAAGCAGTTGCTTGACAAGTACGGCATACACAGCATCGAGAGCGCATACGTGAAAAGTGCAGAAGAAGCGGCCAGGTTCTCAAAAGGTAAACCGATAGTCCTGAAGGTCCTCTCCGGAAAGGCGCTGCACAAGTCGAAGGCCGGCCTTGTAAGACTGAACCTTTACACAGAACAGCAGATCGCTTCGGCATACAAAGAACTGTACGCAAAGGCGCAGAAGCTCAGGCCCTACAACATCCTCGCGCAGCATATGTCCGAATCCGGAGTCGAGATCATAATCGGCGGAAGGACGGACAGCCAGTTTGGAAAGGTGCTCCTCATCGGTCTCGGCGGCATATACGTGGAGGTCTTCAGGGACTTCGCGCTGCGCATCGCCCCAATAACTAGGAAGGAAGCCGGAGACATGCTCGACCAGATGAGATCATCAAATGTCATTACACACGGAGGGAAGAACGCGAAGCAGATAGAGGAGCTGCTCATGAAGGTCTCCGCCCTGCTAGTCAAGAATCCGGAAATAAGCGAATTGGACCTGAATCCGGTAATAGTTACGGAGAAGGGATACGAGGTAGTCGACATAAGGGTGCTCAAATGACCGATGGAAGGAAACCGCTCGACATAAGCTCCGCGCTCGACCCTAAGAGTGTGGCCGTCATAGGCGCATCACGCGACCCAGACAAGGTGGGGAGCATAATACTCCAGAATTACGTCAGTTCCGGGTATGCCGGAAAACTCTATCCAATAAACCCAAATGCCGACGAGATACTCGGCTTCAAGGCCTACAAAAGCGTGCTCGAACTGAAGGGGAAGATCGACACGGCCGTGATCGCGATTCCAGCGGAATTCGTACCAAAGGTTATGGCCGAGTGTGGTAAGGCCGGGGTGAAGTCGGTCGTTGTTGTCAGCGGAGGATTCTCAGAGGTTGGCAATACAAAGCTCCAGGAAGAACTCGTAAAGGTTGCGGACAAGTATTGCATGCCGACGATCGGGCCGAACTGCCTCGGGGTGATGGACCCAAGGACGAGGGTCGACACGCTCTTCCTGCCTACTTACAAGATAAGCAGGCCCGAGATCGGGGGAGTAAGCTTCATGGCGCAGAGCGGTGCCGTTGGAAGTACGGTGCTCGACCTCATCTCTGGTGAAGGGTTCGGGCTCTCAAAGTTCATATCTTATGGAAATGCGGCGCATGTAGACGAGACGGACATACTCGAGTACCTCATAAAGGACAGGGAGACGAAGGTGATAGTCATGTACCTCGAAGGAATCAAGAGGGGCAAGGACTTCTTCGAGGCCGCAAAGAGGGCTTCAAGGATAAAACCCGTGGTTGTACTGAAGGCGGGGAGGACCTCTGCCGGAATAAAGGCGGCGCACTCGCACACCGCAGCGCTCGCCGGAGACTACGAAGTCCAGGAGGCGGTCTTCAGGCAGGCAGGATTCACCATAGCCGAGGACCTGAGCGACCTTCTCTATTACGCTAAAGTACTCGAGTCTGAGAAAGCCCCGAAAGGCCCGAGGGTGGCCATAGTCACCGATGGAGGAGGGGCCGGGGTTCTCACCGCAGATGCGATAGCGTCGCTGTCAGACCTGAAGATGGCAGAGTTCAGCAACACCACGAAGGCAGCGATCAAGAAGACAATGCCGCCACTGGTCAACGCGGCGAATCCCCTTGATCTGGCAGGGGATGCTGAGGAGACCAGATATTCGAACGCGCTCTCGATCCTCTCAAACGATGACAATGTCGACATGCTGATAGTTATCGCACTGTTCCAAACTCCGGGAGCCGATTCGAAGCTCGCGTCGAAACTCATAGAGTACAAGGAGAAGTGCGAAAAGCCAATGATAGTCATAAGCATAGGCGCGGAGTACACAGAGACGCACAAGAAGATGATGGAAAGCTCAGGCCTTCCCGTGTACGACTCGCCAGCGTCAGCATCAAGGGCCCTTTCTGCGCTGTACAAATACTACCAATTCAGATCAAGCAGGTAATTATTCAAGAAGTCTGTCAACAACCTTCTTGACGACCTTGTCCTTGCTCTCGTCCGTGCTGAGCATCTCGAAGAGCTCCGTCGGGTTCCTCTGCAGGTCGTACTTGTTCTCCCTTAGCTTGTCGACAAAGACGCCGAGTCCGAAGTCCTTTATCGAGGCTCCGTCAGGAAGGGCATCAGCTGACGCCTGAACACCCGTCTGCTGTTTCGACTCGATGCCCAGCTTTCCTATCTCAACTACCGCCAGATCCCTGTACCTGCTTATTATCTCCTGCTGGTTGAGGTCAAGGCTCCTGTATCCGTCCTTGAGCACGCCCTCTATCTCTATCCTCAGGATCGGTCTGTCTCCGGCAGCGGATTCCTTCTTTATCAGCCTCTCCATCTCAGCCTCTATCTCAGCAGGGCTCCTGCCATCGATCCTGATTCTCAGGAGCACAAACCTCCTTGAATTTATCTTGTTGAACGAGTACTCCTTTGTCTTCGTTTCGAAGATGTAGAACCCCTTCTGCTCCTGCTCTCCGTCCTTGAGCTGAGTGAGCACAGTGCTCCCCGAGATAAGGAACGGCTTGCCATGCGCCCTTGACTCGACGCGTCCGTGTATGTGCCCATTGACGTAAAGGTCGAACCCCTCTGGCAGTTCGTCGGTGCGGAGAAAGTCCTTGCTGAACGGAAGGAGCTCGTATATCGACTGGTGGAAGAAGAATATGTTGAACATGCCCCCAATGGGCCTGGGCTTCTCTCTCTCTATTATCTCCCTGAATCTGTCGTCTGCGATTCCCCCAAGCCCGCGCACCGCAACCCTCTCGCCATCCTTCTCAATGACCAACTGTGCGTTAGTTGCGTCGACAAGAAGGCCCGCGAGGCCGAGCAGGTCGACGGGATCCTCAACCCCCTCAGCTCGCCTCTCGTGGGTCCCAGGTATCGCTATTACCGGCACGCTGGTGAAGTTTCTCCCCTCGCCGCTGAACGAGATGACCTTGGCCCCCCACTTCCTGCCAGAAAGGTTCCTGAAGAGCGTTATCGCCTCCGCGAGCACGTCAGGGCTTGGCTCCCTGTTGTCGAATATGTCCCCAGGTATGAGTATTGCGTCTGACTTCTCCGCGGCCTGAGAAAGCGCCTCCTCAGCCTGCCTGTACGCATCCTCCCTGAACCTCTCATACCCCAGATGGAAATCGGAGAGCATCGCTATTCGCATACAACCACTATGCTATTGACTTGAAAGAATTTATTAATGACGGACCGATGGCTCGTACCATCAAGTCGGCAGGACCACTCCATGCAACATATGAAAAGTGTCGGCTAATAGCGCATCGCGCTGACCTGCTGGGACTCCAGCATCATGCCGAACTCCGCGGCGATGAGCCTGAACTCCCTCCTGACCTCGTCCACGTCTATGCTCTGCCTTATCAGGCCCTTGCCTGACTTCTGGACGAAGACCTCCGCTCTCGTCTCAAACCACCTTTCCAGAAACTCTTTGTCGTATGCCATAAACTCACGTTATATAAAGATCAGGATGTTCCCTTCGCATCTTGAATATGAGCATCTCATCTGGCTCGACGCGGTTCTTCCGCATCCTGAAGATGAGAAGATCGTCAGCGGTTATGACCGGCCGCGGGGATCCGCTGCCGTCAGTGAGCGCAAGTATGGTGTGCACTGGCAGCGCCCTGACAGTCTCGCGCGGAACTTCTCCGGCCGATGTCCCATCTGCGTCTTCCACCCTGTACGGGATGGCGTTCAGATCCTGCCGGCCGGACCACGCATGGCTCCCGTATGCGAAGTTGTTGACCACATTGCCGTACGCAAAGTGGTAGTTGTGCGATCCCCTGCCCTTCCGATGGTCATCCACTATTACGCTGAGCTTCTTGAACAGCGCATCGGCCTCCTCGCGGCCCAGGCCATTGATCTCCCCTTCCTCCTTCTCGCTCTTGAAGACCTTGCCTATCTCTCCCGCGGATCCTCTCATCCTCACGTATATGGATGAGAAGAGGATTCCGTGCGCGACCCTGAGCCCCACTATCTCGTGGTGAGAGATGAGAGATATGTCCGACTTCACGCCACCGAGGAAGCGGTTGACTATAACGACCCTCTTTGAGGTCAGTATCACCACCGTGGGTGAGATTACGGCACCGCTGATCCTCCTCTGCCTGGCCACTCCAAGCACCTCCTCGCCCCCAAGGATGTTCGAGACCGTGCGGCTCTCCTTCTCCACCAGGTATGAACTTAGATCAGAGTAAGGGTAACAAATTTCCGCGCCGCTCATGGGATCACATTCAGCCAGGTCAGGCTAGCACGTCTGAATATCTGCGCCAGCTCCTCCGGGATGAACCACTGACCCAAGATATTTATATCCTTTCTCCAAAAGGGAGAAGCAGATTCCGTTTGGCTGCATCACGCCGCCGCTGTCTGCTCATTCTCCTTGAAGATCGTCTTCTCTATCGTGTTCTTTATCTTCTCGGGGGGGTATGCGAGCTTGATTAGCTTGGTGTGGCCTCTAATTCCCTTTCCAGACTCGTACGTGTGTATGAGCCCCTGCATCTCGAGGTCGGAGATGTACTTCCTGTACCATCTCGACGTCTTCGCTTCCTTGTGCATCGACTCGGTCAGGCTCGAGTACTTGTTGTAGACCTCGCCGCTGAATATGTAGGTATCGGTCCCCTCAGTGAGCTTCTTGTACCTGCTCCCCTGCAGTGAGAGCAGCGCTATCGCGTACACTATGAGCTTCTGCTGCTCCGGTAGTGTGTTCACGAGCTCGTACGCTATCTCCTCATCCGCTTCCTTAGATGCCTCGCGCACCTGCTCCCCAGTGATCTTCTCAAGGCCCTTCTCGTCAGCGATCTCTCCGGCCTTCGATATTATCTTGAGCGCAAGCCTTGCATCACCGCTGTCGTTCGCCGCGATAGCAGCCGCGAGGTTTATCGCTGCGGGATCTACCTTCCCTGGCTTGAATCCCCTGTCTACCCTCTCCTTGAGTATTGTCGAGAGCTCCACCGAGTTGTACGGCGGGAAGACAAGCTCCTTCTCGTAGAGCGTCGACCTCGACCTCGGATCAAGGTCCTCCTTGAACGAGACCCTGTTCGATATGCCTATTATCGCGATGCCCCCCGACTTTATATCGCTGTTCGCCCTGGTGAGCGTGTAGACGAGGTCGTCGAGGTCCTTGACCACGTCTATCTCGTCCAGCACCACTATCAGTATCTTTCCGTCCTCGTCGATCCAGTTTATTATTCTCTCATATATGTCTATTATGCCGTAGCCGCGCTTCGCATAGAGTGGCATGTGGTCGCTCGTTATCTTGCTCAGCACCCTGTACCTCGAGTTGTAGATCTTGCAGTTGATGTACGAGACCCTCGACTTCACCGAAGGCAGCTCCTTTATCTTGTTGATCACGTGCTTTATGCACGAGGTCTTTCCCGTTCCGGTCTTTCCGTAGATGAAGAGGTTTCTCCCCCTCTCCCCCCTGAGCGCCGGGGTTATGGCCCTGACGATCTCGCCTATCTGCGCGTCCCTAAAGAGCAGATGTTCGGGTATGTAGTGCGGAGAGAGGACTTCGCGCTGCGCGAAGACATTCGACTCCTTGAACAGTCCTGCGAAAGGTTCGTCATTCATAAAGATCAACTGACTG
>JAJYFQ010000055.1:0-3744 GCA_021785375.1 Microcaldota archaeon
ACTCTGGCAAACAACGTAGCCCACTTAATCGAGTACGCTGTGGTCGGAGGGATTGCCGTCGTTGTTGTCATCGCTGCCCTGTCCATCTACACGCATTCCGCCAAGCACGGGCGCCGCAGCCGCAGACGCAAGAAGTGATGCTTACGAAGGAAAAAGTTCGGGGCTACGAAAGGCAGGACGCAGGGAAGAGGGAACACGTTCACGGTTATGAGCGTGATTCCCGGTCCTCTCCCGAGTACCGTGAGGAGCTGCCGCCCGAGGGATTCCACGTTGAGGGAACTGTCGACGGGGATGGCAACGTGGAAGAGTTGACAATCAGGCCGAAGAAGCGTGGCAGGAGGCCCCGCGAGGTGAAAGAGCAGGTCCACGTCGCGGGGCATGAATCTCATACTAAGACCGGCAAAGTCGAGCACGTCCACGGCTACACCGAGGAACGCACGGAGAAGAAGTACGGCGGGGGCTTCAAGAAGCTCCAGAAGCGCGTTACGAGGGAATACATGGATAAAGCCAGGAAGCACGAGATCAATCCCCAGACAGGGAGGCCATACACCGAAGAGGACGCGCGCAGGATCGGACAGGAAACTGCAGCCAAGGTGTACTGGGAAAAGCGGGGGGTGAAGTAGCTGCCCGCAAAGAAAGGCTTGAACTTCGGGCAGATATTCGCGATGTTCCTGCCGCTTCTTGCGGTTGAGGGGATTGCGGACGTGGTCGCGCTCCCCCTGGACGAGATCCTTGTACCCGGCGAGATCGGGCTGAACCTGATCCTCGTGATTCTCCTGGTGCTTGCACAGTCCCTGACCAGCCCCAAGGGGAAGAGGATAAAGTGAACATTCCGTTCCTGCCTCAGCACGTCGACAAGGTCCCGAGGATCGGCAGGCTCTCCCCGCTGGACGTGGAGGTCTATGATTCCATAGGAGACTGGTATTACTTCGGCAAGGTCGAGACCTTCGAGAAGGAAATCCAGCTCGACAAGGAAGAAAAGAAACTCTATTTCTACCGCATCCTGGCAGCTGAGCAGGAGGACGAAAGGCTCATCGTCACTGCGGACGACTGGATCCAGAACGGCAACCAGATTCCCTACACCCAGACGGAGCGGGGCAGGAACAGGCTGTTCGAGATCATCATGGTCGCGTTTGCGATGATCTACGGCCTCACGCTGTACATCATGGCTCTCTTCATCGCCGTGGGCCCTTCTATCGTATTTTACCAGACCCAGGTCGCCAACCTCGAGGGCAACCTCGCCGACATTGCCATGCTGTTCGTCTTCGGCGCCGGAGCGTGGGCATGGGCTGCGCGGTACCACCACTACGTGCTGGACTGGCAGATGCAGCCTTTGGTCGTGAATTCCGTGCGCGTTTCTACCGATTTCTACATCCTGACAAACTCTAGGAAGATGCCGGTGTACCAGAAGGTCCGGGAGCTGGAGTCCCTGAAGTCCGAGGAGGTGACGAGAATCGTTGATGCAGTCAGGAAGTTCCCCAAGGAGGAGATTGACAGGCTGCAGGAGCAGGTCATCAGCACGGAATCGGAGCTGCGGAAGACCAGGCTCGCGGGATTCGGCATGCGCAGGTCCAGCATCGAGACTATGCTCACCACCAGGGCAGAGAGGGCGAACGAGAGGATTGAGATCGTCCGGTACGTTGTGTTCGGCGTGGTCGTGGTCGCGCTGGCCGTGGTCGCCATCATGAGTGGTATTTGATGTCTCTTGTGGGTACAATCACGATCGTCGTCGCTGGCGCCATGGGGTTTGCCGTGCTCTGGATCGTGGTGCTTTTCATCCGGAAATGGGAGATCACGCTGTCGCCCAAGGAGACGGCATCCTACACCACGATCATCTTTTCCATGGGGTACATGGCCTGTGCGTACTTGGACGGCGTCCTCGTCCAGGTCCTTGAGGCCGCCGCGGTGATAGGCATTTTCTTCGTGTGGTGGGTTATCCGCTTCTTCCAGCGTTTCCGCAACAGGAAGCAGGAAACGGCGGTGCGATGAGTGTCCGACCATGTGCCCCAGATCCTGCCGTCGCCTGACATCGAAAGAATAAATTTCTGGAAGGCACAGGGCCTTCTCACTTCGATTCCGATCCCGCTTCTCCTTTTGGTCAACTGGCCCGCCCTCCATCTTGATGACATCGTGGTCGGGTACCAGGACGGGGATTACCTGTCCGGTCCCGTCCGGGATTTCATAGAGCACGGGAGCTCCGTTATTTTCAAGGCAGGATCGTCAAGGCAGGAGCGTGAGACCTTGAGGGTGATCCTCATGGAGCTCCGGGGGATGCAACGCGCTTACGACATTATGGAATTGGACAAGAACGACAAGCTCAAGCTCTGCAAGACCGACGTGGAAAAGAAGCAGGTCAAGGAGGAGTTCAAGCGGGACCGGAAGCGCATCCTTGCTCCCCAGATCATGCTTGACGCCGGCATAAACGCGTTCCTGGATACTATGAGGTTTGAGGTCAGCGAGCTCGGGCTGTCGGAACTCAGGCAGCGTGTGGGCCAGACAAGGGTTGAAGTAACGGAGGAAAGGAGGAGGCTGGACAATGACTGAGGAGGCTCCCCAGTACAAGCAGATCGGGCAGCATATAATCCTCCATGACAGGCTGGATGCAGCGCTGAGTGAGATCGTCACGAAGTCGCAGATCTCCTCCAGTGTCTATCCCAACTTCAATGCTCTTTATTCCCTTGTCGGAGCGGAGCTCGACATCCAGGGGGAAGAGTCGGAGAACAATCCCACGGTGAAGAAATTCCGGGAGGAATGGGACTCCTGCAACCGGTCGTTTGGGAATTTCTCCTGGGACCGGCAGATGACCCGAAATGAGGCAGGTGAACGCCTCATGGTGGTCCAGAGGGCCATGCGACGGATGCGATTGACCAAGATGGCCGAAAGGGAATCGGAATGGCGCGACATTGCCCTTGAAGTCGAGGCAAAGGAGGCGAAACGATAGACCCGATCGCGATACTCGAGGACCTGATCGTGGAGGACTCCGGGATGTCCTACCAGAAGGCGATGGAGTGGGTCTCCTCGTATGCGAACGTGTTAGACATGATCAGGGACGGCAATGCAACCGTTAACGGCTACGATATTTCCGACGGATACCGGATAAAGGAAGACGGCCAGGCCAGGTACTGGATCGACTCTGTCTTCCTCTATAAAGGGCTCAGCACCGTCGTATATTCCCGGGCGAGGAGCGGGAAGACGCACCTCAATTCATGGGCGCTGCTCCGGGAACGAATCCTGCACCCGGAGAGAGAGATACTGCACAATGTGCCTCTGTTCTGGGACGACGATCCCAGGCTATCGCAGCTTGCTTTGCCAGGCGTGACCAGGGTAAGGAAGATGTCCGAGATGCTGCGGCTGGGATCCGAAACGGTCTTGAATGGGGGAGTTCCCGCATCGATTCTCGATGAGATGGACCACGTTCTCCTTTCGCAGAACTGGCGAGAGGACGAGAATGTCAGCTGGAAGATGTTCACCTTCATAGAGGGCCACTTAGAGTTTTGTGGCCCCCTCTTGACGTATCATGATAGGGGAGACATTCCAATGTTTTTCAGGAGAGGCAAGCTGGCAAACCAGATCCTTTCCCTTCACCTGCACGGCGGACGGAGGTACATTCTCTCTCCGAGCACCAGGCCAAGATCCCTCTTGATCTCAGGCCTTGTGGTCCCCTTTTCCACGCATGGGGGAGTGGGGTTCAAGATAGACATCAGCGTCGGCAAGCTGCACTCCAGGCTGCACGGTACCCGCAAG